>NZ_JBJJLO010000106.1:0-23387 GCF_046230915.1 Pseudomonas sp. KCJK8993 | reverse complement strand
GCAAGTATCCAGAGGCGGCTCCCTGGATGCAAATTGTGTTCATGCGACAAATACTTATAAAAAACATGCGCCCGCTGCCGGGCGCTTTTGCCTGCGCTGCGCCGTGGTGCACCCGCCCCGGCCAAAGCCGAGACTCGCCCCATGACGGCGCATTTTTAGCGCTCGAAGGCCCTGGGCGGCCAAGGGGTGTCGCCGCGACGGCGGCCTTCAACAGGCACAGGGCAAGGTCGGGGTTGGCGCGCCTGGCGCCTGGCTGCTCAGGGCAAAGCCTTCATCCAGCCAGCCGGTGATACCGCCGATCATTTCCTTGACCGGGTATTGCAGGGCCGCGAGCTTTACCGCGGCTTTGTTCGCGCCATTGCAGTGCGGGCCTGCGCAATACACCACGAACAGGCTGTCCCGCGGATAGTGTGCAAGGTGCTCGGCGGTGAGCAGGCGCACGGGAATATTGATCGCCCCCGGCACATGGCCCCGGGCAAAGGCGTCGGGGCCGCGCACGTCCACCAGGACAAAATCCACGGCACCGGCCTGCTGGCTGGAATAGACATCGGAGCAGTCGGTTTCAAAGCTCAGGCGGTTGGAAAAATGCATCAGGGCACGGGCGCACGGGGCGGCGGCGGTGCTGCGGACCAGGCTGGTCATGGGGCTCTCCAGGTATCAGGGTGGCGGTGAGCAGGACTTTATCCGCCCTGCCCCTACGGCTACAGTGGCGCTCAAGACAACGACTGGTAACTTTCCGCCAAATGCACAATCACCCTGGATTGGTGGCGATTCTCGCCTACGACGGCCTTTGCACCTTCGAGTTCGGCATCGCCGTGGAGATTTTCGGCCTGGCCCGGCCGGAGTTCGATTTCCCCTGGTACCGGCAAACCATCGCCGCCGTAGACCCCGGCCCGATGCGTGCCCTGGGCGGGATCCAGGTGCTGGCCGACGGTGGCCTGGAGCTGCTGGAGCAGGCGCGGACCATCATCGTTCCCGGCTGGCGCAGCCGCGAGCAGGCGCCGCCGCCGCGGTTGCTGGAAGCGCTGCGCCAGGCCCACCAACGCGGCGCGCGGCTGCTGTCGATCTGTTCCGGGGTATTCGTTCTGGCGGCGACCGGGCTGCTGGATGGTTGTAGCGCCACCACTCACTGGCGCTATGCCCGCGAGCTGGCCGAGGGGTTCCCGAATATCCGTGTGGACCCGGATGTGCTCTATGTCGATGCCGGGCAACTGATCACTTCCGCCGGCAGCGCCGCCGGTATCGATGCCTGCCTGCACCTGGTGGCCCGGGACTTCGGCACTCAGGTGGCCAACAGCGTGGCCCGACGCCTGGTGATGTCGCCGCAACGCACCGGCGGCCAGGCGCAGTTCATTCCCGCGCCGGTCAGCCGCACCCCGCGCAGCGACCTCTCGCGGCTCATGCAATGGGCCCGGGAGCGCCTGCATCAACCGTTGAGCGTGAGCGAACTGGCGGCCCAGGCGCTGATGAGCGAACGTACCTTCCTGCGGCGTTTCCACGACGCCACTGGCGCCTCGCCCAAGGCCTGGCTGCAGCATGAACGGCTGGCCCGGGCCAGGGAACTGCTGGAAAGCGGCAGCGAGAATACCGAAACCATTGCCCTGCGCTGCGGTTATCGCTCGGTGGAGAGCTTTCGCGTGGCCTTTCGCGGCCTGGTGGGCGTACCGCCGTCGGTGTACCGCGAACGCTTCGGCCGCGGCCGGGAAAGCGCCCCGCCACCGCGCCCGTAGGAGCCGGCTTGCCGGCGAAGGGGTCGACGCGGGTCCGGCGGGGCGTCAGTCCTCGGGCTTGCGCAGCAGGTAGGTGTCCATGATCCAGCCATGGGCCTGGCGGGCCTCGAGGCGGACCCGGCGGATCTCGTCGGCAACCTCGTCGAGACGCCCGGCAATGAGGATTTCAGCCGCCGTGCCCAGGTAGGCGCCCCAGTAGATGTCCAGGTCCTGGTTGCGCAGTTGCCGATAGGAATCCTCGGCATCGAGCATCACCACCAGGCTGTCGGCGGAGCCGGCCTGCCCCGCTGCCAGGCGGCGTCCGGTGGTGATTTCCACGGAGCGGCCAATACGGTTCAGCGGCACTTTGTGGCGGGCCGCCAGGGCCTGGACGCTGGTGATGCCAGGGATCACCTCGTACTCGAACGACGCCGTGCCGCTGGCGAGGATCCGTTGCAGGATACGCAGGGTGCTGTCGTACAGCGCCGGATCGCCCCAGGCCAGGAACGCCCCGGTCTGGCCCTCCTCCAGCTCCTGGTCGATCAGACGCTCGAAGACTTGCTGCTTCTCGCGGTTCAGGGCCTTAACGCTTGCCGGGTAATCCACTTCGCCACGCTCGCGCTCCGGGGTCCGTGCCTCGACGAAACGATAGGGGCGCTCGGTGAGGTAGCGCTCGCACAACTGGCGGCGCAGGTCGATCAGCGAATCCTTGCTCGGCCCCTTGTCCATCAGGAACACCACGTCGCAGCGGTTCAGCGCCTTGATCGCCTGGATGGTGATGTAGTCGGGGTGGCCGGCGCCGATGCCGATGACCAGGACGGTTTTCATGAAGGGATGCTCCCGCTGCTATGCCTGCGGGCCAGTATGGGCCGCTTCGGCCCCGGGAGAAATGCCGGCGCCGGACCTCAGGGACGACCGTCCAGGCGCAGGCGCCAGCACCCGGCGTGGCTCAGGTCCAGGCGCGACAGGGGCTCGATATCGATCAGATTGAAGCTGTGCAGTGGCGCCTGGAGCGCCTCGAGCATGGCCGCACGCATGACCCACGGGTGGGTCACCGCCAGCCAGTGCCCGGGCTGCTGCGCCAGTCGCTCCAGCCAGCGGGTCACGCGCTGGCACAGGTCGGCCACCGACTCGCCGCCCGGCGGGGCCTGGTGCGGGTCCGCCAGCCAGGCCTGAAGCGCCCGGGGTTGTTGCTCTTGCAGGGCATCGAGGGCCAGCCCCTGCCAGTCACCCAGGGCACAGTCGGCCAGGGCCGGTTCAACCTGATAATTGGGGCTGAACAGCGCGGCGGTCTGTCGGGTCCGCAGCTCTGGAGCGCACAGCACCCGGGTACTGCGCTTGAGCTCGGCGGCGCGGGAGGCCGCCTGGGCCTGCCAGTCCATCTCCAGCGGCTCGTCCAGGGGCAAGCGTGCCAGCTTCTGGGCGAGGGTACGGGCATGGCAGATCAGGGTCAGACGGGTGGCCTGCACGGGCAGCGCTCCGATGGATTGGCGACCGGGCATCCTACACCCATGGCGCCCGCGCGGGTTTAGCCGAAGCACCGTGGATGCGGCGGCTACGGGGGCCAGCGAGGCGCTCGCCAGTGAACCCGGCTGTTACCCAGGGTGCGTTCTCATGGATGACAGCAGGACGCCGGGTCAAGCTCCGCCCCAGAGCCTTTCGCCCTCATTGGAAAATTCACTGGACATGTAATGTTCATTACATAAATATCGCTTTCAGCTTTTTCTGAAACAAAAACTACACCCGGCCTGTCAATCATCCCGATGCCTTCTCTCAGAGACCTGATCACCGATCCTGCCCTCGACCTGACGCCCTCCGAGCGCAAGGTGGTGCGAGCCCTGCTCGACCACTATCCGCGCAGCGGCCTGGGCCCCATGTCGCGGCTGGCCGAGCACGCCGGGGTGAGCGACCCGACCATCGTGCGCCTGGTCAAGAAACTCGGTTTCAGCGGCTACGGCGAGTTCCAGGAAGCCCTGCTCAGTGACATGGATGACCGCCTGCGCTCGCCCAGCACCCTGCTCCACCCCAGGGCCCAGGTAGCCCGGGGCGACACCTGGGGACGCTACCTGGCCGACAGCCAGCGGGCCCTGCAGGACACCCAGGCGCTGACCCAGCCCGAGGACATCCGCGTGCTCATGGACTGGCTGCTGGACAGCCGGCACTCGGTGCATTGCTTCGGTGGACGCTTCAGCAGCTTCCTCGCCCAGTATCTGCTCAACCACCTGCGCCTGATGCGTCCGGGCTGCTTCTTTCTCGAAGACAACGCGCAACTGCCGGACCGCTTGTTCGACGTGCAGCGCCAGGACGTGGTGCTGCTGTTCGACTACCGCCGCTACCAGACCCAGGCCCTGCGCGTGGCCAATGCCGTCAAGGCACGCAACGCCCGGGTGGTGTTGTTCACCGATATCTACGCATCGCCGCTGCGCGAACTGGCGGACCTGGTCATCAGTGCCCCGGTGGAGTCGCTGTCGCCCTTCGACAGCCTGGTGCCGGCCCTGGCCCAGGTCGAGGCGCTGATCGCCTGCATGACCCCACGCAGTACCCATCTGGATCAACGCCTGGAGGGCATCGATGCCCTGCGGGCCGAATTCGCCACTCATGTGCTGGAGGAGAAATAAGGATGTTCAGCCTGCCCCATCGCTCGCCACGGGACCTGCCCTTCGTCGTCGACCACACCGCCCTGCTGCTGGTGGACATGCAACGGGCCTGGCTCGAGCCGCAGTTCGACCCGCACCTGCAAGGCCCCGAAGGCGAGGCGTTCCTCAAGCGCGCCCGGGAGCAAGTGATCCCCAACCAGCAGAAGCTCCTGGCCGCGGTGCGCGAGGCTCGGCAGAACGTGCTGCACACCATCATCGAGAGCCTCACCGCCGACGGCCGTGATCGCTCCCTGGACCACAAGCTGTCGGACATGCACCTGCCCAAGGGCAGCCCGCAAGCGGCGATCATCGCCGAGCTCGAGCCAGTGGAAAACGAGATCGTGCTGCCCAAGACCTCGTCCGGCGTCTTCAACTCCACCAACATCGACTACGTGCTGCGCAACCTGGAGACGCGCCACCTGATCGTCGCCGGGATCGTCACCGACCAGTGCGTGGACATGGCGGTACGCGATGCCGCCGACCGCGGCTACCTGGTGACCCTGGTGGAAGACGCCTGCGCCACCTACAGCGATGCCCGGCACCAGGCCTGCCTCAATGCGATCAAGGGCTACTGCTGGATCACCGACACCGCCACCGTGCTCGGGCGCCTGCGGGAGATCCGCGGATGAGCCGGAGCCAGGACATCGAGGCCCTGAGCCCGGTGGCGATGACCAGCATCGTCACCACCGACCTGATCGGCGTCACTCGCGGACGCTCGTTTCCCAGCGACGAGCTGGAGCACTACCGGCTCGGCGGTTGTGGCTGGGTGCCGGCCAACAGCGCGCTGACACCCCAGGACCTGATCGCCGAGGACAATCCCTGGGGCGCCTATGGCGACCTGCGGTTGATTCCCGCCCTGGACAGCCGGGTCAGCGTCGGTGCCGGGCCCGATGCCTCGGCGCCGCCGTTGGACTTCGTCCACGCCGATATCCGCGAGACCGATGGCCAGCCCTGGGCCGCCTGCCCGCGCACCCTGCTGCGCAACGAGCTGGAGGCCTACCAGGCCCTGGGCATCCAGGTCACCGCGGCGTTCGAGCATGAGTTCAACCTCGACACCGGTGACGAGCAGGCCGAACACCTGGCGTTCTCGCTGCAGGCCCAGCGCCAGGGCGCGAGCTTCGGCGGCTGGTTGCTGGCGGCATTGCGCGCCGCCGGGGTCGAGCCGGAAATGTTCCTGCCCGAATACGGCAAGCACCAGTACGAGGTCACCTGCCGCCCGACCCAGGGCCTGGCCGCCGCCGACCGCGCGGTGAACGTGCGCGAGATCACCCGCGAGATCGCCCGGCAGTTGGGGCAGCGGGTCAGCTTCGCGCCCAAGACCGCCGAGAACGCGGTGTGCAACGGCGTGCACCTGCACCTGAGCCTGCAGGACCTGGACGGCACCCCGCTGCTCTACGATCCGCAAGCGGTGAGCGGCGACGACCTTTCGCGCCTGGGCCAGCACTGGGCCGCCGGAGTGCTCAAGCACCTGCCGGCGCTGTGCGCCTTCACCGCGCCAACACCGATTTCCTATGCGCGCCTGCAACCCCATCACTGGAGCGCCTCCTATGCCTGCCTGGGCCTGCGCAACCGCGAAGCCTCGCTGCGCATCTGCCCCACCGTGACCATCGGTGGCAAGCCTGAAGCGTCGCAATACAACCTGGAATTCCGCGCCCTGGATGCCACCGCTTCGCCGCACCTGGCCATGGCCGTGGTGCTGATGGCCGGCCGCCTGGGCATCGAGCAGCGACTGGCGCTCAATGCGGTGACCGACAAGGTCCCCGATGAACTGAGCGCCGAACAGCGCCGGGCCAGCGGCATCGTGCCACTGCCCGGCAACCTGCCCCAGGCCCTGGATTGCCTGCGCGAGAACCGCGAGTTGCGACAACTGCTGCCGCAGGCGCTGCTGGATACCTATTTCGCCGTCAAGCAAAAGGAAATGTCACTGACCGAGCACCTGAACGCCGCCCAACTCTGTGAGCACTATGGACACCTGTACTAAATCCGCCGAGCTGGGACTCTATACCGAGCCGGCCTATCGCCTGTTCCGGGAAGACTCCGAGCATCCGCTGATCCTGGTGTGCGAACACGCCAGCCCCTACATTCCGCCAGCCCTGAACGACCTGGGGCTGGACCCGGTGGCGGCCCGCGAGCATATCGCCTGGGACCCGGGCGCCCTGGAGCTGGCCCAGAGCCTGTCCCAGACCCTGGGCGCGACCCTGATCGCGGCCAACTACTCGCGCTTGCTGGTGGACCTCAACCGGCCACGGCATGCCCCCGACAGCATTCCGTTGCAGAGCGAGATCTACCAGGTGCCGGGCAACCAGCACCTGGACGAAGCGACCCGCGAGTACCGGCGCCAGCAGTTGTTCACGCCATTCCACCAGCGCTTGCAGCGGATCATCGACCGGCGCCTGGCCCAGGGCCGCGAAGTGCGGGTGGTGGGCATCCACAGTTTCACCCCGGTGTACTACGGCCAGCCGCGGGACCTGGAAATCGGCGTGCTCTATGGCAACGCCACCGCCTATGCCGCCCGGGTCCTGGAAGGCTTGTGGGCCCTGCCGCTGAAAGTGGCCGGCAACCAGCCTTATGAAATCGATCCGTTGAGCGATATGACGGTACCGGTGCACGGCGATGCCCGGGGCCTGGAGTCGGTGTTGATCGAGGTGCGCAACGACCTGCTGCGCACCCCGCAGGCGGTACAGCACTGGAGCGATTGCCTGGCGCCGTTGCTGTAGTGCCTCAAGAGCACCGAGGCTCATCCAAGAACGCTGTTCGCAGGACTGCAATAACCAACAGAAAAACCGCCGTGGTGTGTCTTTGATCCTGCCAGGTTCAAACACCGGCCCGCGGCCCAAGCGTCAATGACGACGCACGCCGCGGGCTTTGCCCCTATTGGCTACAAGGAGAAGTGCTTCATGGAGATTGAAGAATTCGGCTACAAACAGGAGCTCAAGCGCGGGCTGAACCTGCGCGACCTGGTGGTCTACGGGATGATCTTCATGATCCCCATCGCCCCGTTCGGGGTCTACGGCTACGTCAACCAGGAGGCTCCGGGCATGGTGCCCCTGGCCTACATCATCGGCATGGTGGCGATGGTCTTCACCGCCCTGAGCTACGGCGCCATGGCCCGCGCCTTTCCCATCGCCGGCTCGGTTTATTCCTATGCCCAACGCGGGCTCAACCCCCATGTGGGTTTCCTCGCCGGCTGGCTGATGCTCCTGGACTACCTGCTGATCCCGCCGCTGCTCTATGTCTACGCGGCCATGGCGCTCAACCACCTGTACCCGCAAGTGCCCAAGGTCGGCTTCATCCTGGCGTTCCTGGTCAGCGCCACCTTCGTCAACCTGCGCGGCATCACCTTCACCGCGCGGATGAACATCCTGTTCCTGCTGGCGCAACTGGTGGTCCTGGGGATCTTCCTGTTCCATGCCTGGAACGCCCTGCACGGCGGCACCGGCCACGGCGAGCTGACCCTGGCGCCCTTGTACAGCCCGGACAATTTCCACTTCGGCATGCTGATGCAGGGCGTGTCCATCGCCGTGCTGTCGTTCCTGGGATTCGACGCCATCTCGACCCTGGCCGAAGAGGTCAAGGGCGATCCCGGGCGTAGCGTCGGCCGGGCAGCCTTGATCACCCTGGTGGTGATGGGCGCGATCTTCGTGGCGCAGACCTGGATCGCCACCGACCTGGCAGCGGGCATGGGCTTCAAGTCCGCCGACACCGCCTTCTACGAGATTGCCGAACTGGCAGCCGGCAGCTGGCTGGCGACCCTCACCGGGGTCGCCACGGCACTGGCCTGGGGCGTGGCGGTGGCCATCACCTCGCAGGCCGCCGTGTCGCGCCTGCTGTTCGGCATGGCCCGCGACGGCAAGCTGCCCAAGGTGCTGGCCAAGGTCCATGCCAGGCACAACACCCCGCACATCAGCATCTACCTGGTGGCGCTGCTGTCGCTGGTGATCTGCTACCTGTTCATCGACTCGGTGGACACCCTCACCTCGCTGGTCAACTTCGGCGCCCTGAGCGGCTTCATGCTGCTGCACATCACCGTGATCAATTTCTACTGGCGCCGGCAGAAGTCCGGCCAGGTGCTGCGCCACCTGGTCTGCCCGTCGATCGGTTTCGTGATCGTCTGCGCCATCATGTACAACATGGGCGTGGATGCGCAGAAACTTGGCGCGATCTGGGTGGTCGCAGGATTGGTATACCTGTTTGTGCTCAACCGGCTGGGCAATGGTGCCGCCCTGCCGGATCCGCTCAAGCCATAGTGAACGCGGCGCGTTGCCCCACCGGGTGACGCGTCGTCCCGGCACGGCCATCAAGAGCAGTCCGGGAACCGGCCGCAAGATGCCGCGGCCGGGGACAATGCGTGGTAATCGACAGTGATGTCTGGCCGCCCGGCCCTGGGTCGGCGGCCCTTGATACAGGAGTGCATCCATGCTGGCCTTGCGCCCCGTGGCGTTATCCGACCTGCCCCAACTGCGGCGCCTGGCCCGCGGACGCCTGCTGGGCATCACCTCGCTGGTGGACGACGAAACCTGCCTGCGGGAAAAGATCCTCGACTCCCTGGCCTCCTTCGCCAAGGCCGAGGCCGACCAGGGACCGGAGAACTATTTCTTCGTCCTCGAAGACCCCGCCACCGGCGAGCTGCATGGCTGCTCCGACATCCTGGCCACGGCCGGTTTCAGCGAACCGTTCTACAGCCTGCGCAACCGCCCGTTCATCAGCAGCTCGCGGGAGCTGGACATCCAGCACGGGGTCCCTACCCTGTCGCTGTGCCACGACCTGAGCGAACAGACCCTGCTGCGCAGCTTCCACATCGACACTGCGCTGGCCGGCACGCCCCTGGCGCAACTGACCTCCCGGGCCCGCTTGCTGTTCATCGCCGCCCACCCCCAGCGTTTCGCCGACAGCTGCATCAGCGAAATCGTCGGCTACAGCGACGCCAAGGGCCAATCGCCGTTCTGGGAAGCGGTGGGCCAGCATTTCTTCGACTTGCCCTATATCGAGGCCGAACGCCTGTGCGCCCTGCAGGGGCGCGGGTTCCTGGTCGAGCTGATGCCCCAGTACCCGATCTACATCCCGATGCTGGCGCAGGCGGCCCAGGACTGCATCGGCCGCATCCATCCCGACGCCCGGGAAGCCTGCGACATCCTGGTGGACGAAGGTTTCGCCCCGACCCAGTACGTCGACCTGTTCGATGCCGGGCCGACCCTGCAAGCGCGCACCAACGAACTGCGCTCGATCATCCAGAGCCGGATCGCCACCAGCTACTTCGCCGTGCAGAGCGGCCGGGGCCGCCCATGGCTGTTGAGCAACGACCGCCTGCAAGGTTTCCGCGCCATCGTCGCGCTGCTCGACGAAGCTCCCGAGGAGCGTATCGGCCTGGACCAGGAGATGTTCCAGGCCTTGCAACTGGAGCCCGGCGCTGCCGTGCGGAGCATTGCGCTATGACCCCTTGTCGACTCGCAACCGTGCCATTGCCAGGAGCCCGTGCATGATCGTGCGCCCGATTCGCGTCTCCGACCTGCCCGCGCTGCTGCGCCTGCTGGGTGGCAGCCAGCGAGAACTGGACAACCTCAGCACCGACCCCGAGCGCCTGGACCAGCGGGTGCGCTGGGCCCAACGCACGTTCGCCGGCCAGGTGGAACGCGCCGACGCCGACTACCTGTTCGTGCTGGAAGATGACGAGCAGCAGGTGATCGGCATCTGTGGCTTGAGCGGTGCCATCGGCCTGCGCGAGCCCTGCTACAACTACCGGCTCGGCGTCACCCGTGGCAGCGCCCCGGGACTGGGTATCGAGAAACAGATCCCGACCCTGTTCTTGAGCAACGACATGGCCGGGCAATCCCAGCTGTGCTCGCTGTTCCTGCGCCACGACCTGCGCCAGGGCTATACCGGGCGCCTGCTGTCCACGGCGCGTTTGCTGTTCGTCGCCGAGTACCCGGCGCTGTTCGGCGAGAAGCTGGTGGCGGAGTTGCGCGGCCAGGTCGACAACCAGGGCTGCTCGCCGTTCTGGGACAGCTTGGGGCGGCATTTTTTCAAGATGGATTTCCAGCAGGCCAATCGCCTGTCCAGCCATGGCGGCAAGTCATCCATCGCCGAGCTGATGCCGCGCCAACCGCTCTATACCTGCCTGCTCAGCCCCCAGGCCCAGGCGGCCATTGGCCAGGCCCACGCCAGTACCGAGCAGGCGGTGGGCATCCTGCGCGATGAAGGTTTCAGCCACCAGGGCTGCATCGATGTGTTCGACGGTGGCCCGCTGATCGAGGCCGAAGTGGCGAAGATCCGCAGCGTGCGTGAAAGCCAGGTCCTGCCGTTGCTGGTGGGCAACCCGGACGAGCAGGCGCCGATGTGGCTGATCCACAACCGGCGCCTGGAGAGCTGCCGCATCACCGCCGCGCCCGGGCGCCTGGTGGCCGGCTGCCTGCTGGTGGACCGCCAGGCCACCAAGCGCCTGCAACTGCAACCCGGTGACTCGGTGCGTGCGGTGCCATTGCTGGCCTGCCCCGCCGATGCCGGTGGCCAGGCCCAGGTACGCACCGCCCCCGCCACCGCCTGGTAACGCCGGGCAAACCCGCTGGGTGTAGCCGCTGCCGCCCGCTGCGCACGGCCGCGCAGCGGGCGCAACCTTGCTAACGCCACAATTGAAGGCCCTGCGGGCCTTGGCGCAGCTTCGCAGGCTCAACAGCGGCTACGGGAGCGGGGCTGGGCTCGGCGATCAGGGTGTGACTGCGCAGCGGGCGCGATCGTGGCAGCCACAGGATTGACGAACGGCCGGACGGATGTTCAGATGCCGCCCTGTTTCAGGTGCCTCACGCCGCCGTGCGTGAGGTGAAACGGGAAACCGGTGCGCCCCCAGGGGCAAGTCCGGTGCTGCCCCCGCAACGGTAAGCGAGTGCTGCATTCAACACGCCACTGTACCCAAGGTATGGGAAGGCGAATGCAGCCAGCCTCGCAAGCCCGGAGACCGGCCTGAAGCATCTGTTTGGCAATCCTGCGGTGGGCGGGCATGGGCCGGTGTGGGCGCGTGCGCGTGCCTGCCACCTTCTCCCTGCGTGCTTCCCGAAGACACTTTCGAGAAGACCAACAATGACAACAACAGACACTTCCCTTGCGCGCGACTGGCGCGCTCCGCGCCGTTCCATGGGCGGCGCCCTGCTCGGCTGCCTGTTCAGCCCCTGGCTGCTGGCGGACGACACCTCCCTGAAGCTCGACCAGCAATTCGTGTCCGCCCCGTCGGTGGAGTCCACCACCGTGGCCGAGATGGCCAAGTACGGCAGCAAGGTGGAGATCATCGATCGCCAGCAGATCGAACGCGCCGGTCCCAGCAGCGACATCACCCGGGTCCTGCAAATGTACGTGCCGGGCCTCTATGTGGCGCCCAAGAACGGCCCCTTCGACTACGGCACCTATTCGCTGCTGGGCGGGCGCAACGATGACACACTGATCCTGCTCGATGGCGTGCGCTTGAACAACCGCCTGTACGGCGGCCTGTACCTGGACACCCTGCCAGCCAACGCCATCGAGCGCATCGAAGTGCTCAAGGGCGGCCAGAGCCTGCTGTTCGGCACCCAGGCGGTGTCCGGGGTGATCAACATCGTCACCCGCAGCCCGCAGAGCCGTGATGCCTCCGGCGAAGTCAACCTGGGCCTGGACAGCTTCATGGGCAGGAGCGGCGATGCCCGGGTGGAGCGCATCGTCAGCAACGGCCTGGGCGACCTCGGCTTGCTGGCCTATGTCAGCCACAACGTTTCCGACGGCTACCAGCCGTTTCGCAACAGCGCCTACAACACTAGCACCAAGGACAAGAAGCGCTCCTATGAGGTGACCACCTTCGGCGCCAAGGCGATCCAGGGGTTCGGCGACGACTCGCGCCTGGAGTTGTTCTACCAGTACACCGACGCCAACCTGGATTTCGCCCGCGCCGCGAACAACAAGCAGACCACCAACGACCGGGTCCAGCAGATCGCCACCGCCACCTTCGAGCAACGCCTGGGCGAGCGCTTCAGCTACTTCGTCAAGGGCCATGTCAACGATTGGGACACGCGCTACACCCGTATCAACAGCAACGATGATGGCGGCATCAAGGTCATCAACCACAACGACTACTGGGGCTTCACCGACTGGGGCGTGCAAGCCGAGGGCAAGGCCGAGCTGGACGGCGGCCATGTGCTGGTGTTCGGCACCGACAACCAGTGGTTCAAGGGCCAGGACGACGTACTCAAGATCGACGACAACAAGGCCCAGGCCAACGCCCTGTATACCCAGTTGCGCCCGGTGTTCGAAGCCCTGCCGGACTGGCACCCGAGCATCGGCGTGCGCCACGAGAAAATCAGCGGCGGCGAGAGCGCCACGGTGGGCATGCTCACCTCGCTGTACGACCTCACGCCCAACTGGCAACTGCGCGGCCAGTACGGCAATGCCTTCAAGCTGCCCAACGCCGAGCAGCTGTTCGCCAACGAACCCAATGAAAAAGGCAACCGCCACCTCAAGCCGGAAAAGAGCGTCAACGCCGAACTGGGCCTGGACTACAAAGGCAGCCTGCTAGCCGGAGAGTTCAATGCCAGCGTCACCGCCTACCGGCGCAAGATCGACGACCTGATTGCCCTGGACGGTATCAATTTCGTCAACGGTGACAGCCAGGTCAGGGTCCGGGGCATCGAGGTGGATGGACGCTGGCAGTTCAGCCCGCAATGGAACCTGTCCGCCGACATGACCCGCAACCTGGTCGAATCACGCCACGTGACCCTGAGCAACATCCCCGGGTTCTTCGCCCGCTCGCGCCTGGGCTTCGAATCGCAGGATCGTATGTGGGGCGTGGGCGGCGCGATCCGTTATATCGGCCAGGTCGAGAGTTCGAAGAAAGTGGACTACGGCCATTACTCGGTGGTGGATGCCGATGCCTATCGCTACCTCGACACGGCCCAGCAGCATCGCCTGAGCCTGCTGGTGGAGAACCTGTTCGACCGCGACTACACCACCAGCATGACCAGCGACAGGCCGGCGCTGGACAACCTGGGGCGCCCCTTCACCACCGAAGTGCGCTACACCTACCGCTTCTGAGGCCGACCGACATGCATGAACACTATCAACGGGTGTTGTTCGTCGGTCCCGGCCTGCTGGGTGGCGCCCTCGGCCAGGCCTTCTGTCGCGAGCTCGAAGGCCTGCGCGACGACAGCGTCGAGACCCGGGTGATCGATACCCTGGATGGCTTCGACAGTCTCTGGGCGGCCCTGGACGAAACGCTGGCCAAGGCTGGCGCGGCGTTGCTGGTGGTGGACCTGGAGCCCAGCTCCGACAGCGCCTACCTGGACTGGCTGCGCGATGAGCTGGGACGCCGCGCCCGTGCCCACTCCCAGGCGCCACGGCTGTGGGTCACCGCCCAGGCCCTGGGGCGCCGGGGGCTGGATGCGGCCCTGGCCTGGGCCAGCATCGCCCAGCGCGAACGCCACCTGCCATGCGATCAGGTCAACCCGGTGGCCAGCGATCCGGACTGGTCGCAGGTGCCGCCCCACGCCCGCCAGGTATTGCTCTGCACCGGCCCGCGCTGCGTCCGGCGTGGCGCCCTGCCCTTGTGGAAGACCCTGCGTCGCGAGCTGCTGCGCCTTGACCTCATGGAGAAGCCCGGGGGCGTGCTGCTGACCCGCACCGCCTGCCAGTTCCCCTGCAACCTGGGACCGGTACTCACCGTGCACCCGGATGGCTGCTGGTACCGGGTCGAGAACGACAGCCAGGTGCTGCAACTGGTGGAGGGGCACCTGCTGGCCGGAGAGCCCGTCGCCCAGTTGCAGATCGCCACCCCTTATGGAGTACCCACCGATGCCTAGGACGGCCCGGGCCAAGTGCCTGGCCATCTTGCTGTGGCTGGCCAGTGGGCCGGTCCTGGCCGGCAGCTACGAAAACTGCGGTAACAGCTGGCCCAGCCCCGGCACGCCGCAGCGCATCGTCGCCCTCAACCAGCACAGCGCCGACCTGCTGCTGGCCCTGGGCGCCGGGCCGGCGCTGATCGGCGTCGCCTACCTGGACGACGATGGCCGGGCCATGGACCAGGGGCAGTACCACGGGGTGCCGGTGATCGCCCGCCAGTATCCGTCGGCCGAGGTGCTGTACAGCCTCAAGCCCGACCTGGTGGTGGGCGGTTTCGCCTCGGCCTTCCCCAACAACTTCAGCTCGCGCGAGCGCCTGGGCGCCATCGGCATCGGCAGCTACCTGCTGGAATCGGCCTGCGCCGGGCATGACGAGGACTACTTCGGGCACATCCGCCGCGACCTGCTGACCCTGGGCCAGTTGTTGGGCAAGCCGGAACGGGCCCGGCAGTTGATCGTCCAGATGGATACCGACCTCGCCTCGGCCCGGGCCCTGTACCAGGATCAACCCCAGCCGTCGGTGTTCTACCTGGACAGCGAGGTCAACGGCCTGGCCAGCCAGGGTCGGCGCGGTTTTGTCGGGGTATTGCTGCAAGCCGCCGGGGCGCGCAACAGCTTCGCCGCCATCGACCGCCCGCGCCTGGTGGTGGACAGCGAGACCCTGCTGGCCAACGACCCGGACGTGATGCTGCTGGCCGATGCCCTGTGGTCGCCGGCCGCGCGCAAGCGCCGCCTGCTACAGGGCGATCCGGTGCTGTCGCGACTGCGGGCAGTGCGCGAGCAACGCCTGATCGACATCCCCTTCACCCAGCTGGTCCCCGGTATCGCCAGCGCCCGCACCGCCCTGGAACTGGCCCGGCGCCTGCATCCGCCGCAGGATTGAACGCACAGCGAGAGCGGCCCTGCTTCGTGTAGATACCGTCTTGTCGGTTACCGCGCAAGCGCCCATTTCGGGTCATCAGGATGGCCCGACTTGAGCACGCCAAATACGATGTGCAGCTTCGCACAGGCCCTGTTTTACCAGCCTCGGCGCGAGTCTTCGGGAATACTTGGCGATAACCGCGCCGCGCTCGATAAGCACTTTCCTGGTCGTGGCGCGCTCTTGGCCTACCCCACTGCCGACGCCCGGCCCTGGTGCCATGCATTCGTTTGCAGAATGAAGTTCAGAGGAACTTTCGTTTGTCAGCCCTGGCGGCGCTGCGCAGAATCGAGGCCGACCCGCTCCACCCACGCCTCGATCCATTGCCACAGGAACCTTGTCCATGAGCCACCAGCGCTTCGTCAGTCCTGACCTGATCCGCCAGGGATTTTCCCGGGCCATGTCGGATATGTACCGCGAGGAGGTGCCGTTGTACGGCGACCTGATGCAACTGGTGGCCCAGGTCAACGCCCAGGTGCTGGAGCAACAACCGGCCATTGCCCGGCACCTGCGACACACCGGCGAATTGCAGCGCCTGGACCTGGAGCGCCATGGTGCGATCCGCGTCGGCACCGCCGCCGAACTGGCGACCCTGGCGCGCCTGTTCGCCGTGATGGGCATGCAGCCGGTGGGCTACTACGACCTCACCCCCGCCGGGGTGCCGGTGCATTCCACGGCGTTTCGCGCGGTGCATGAACAGGCCCTGCAGGTCAGCCCGTTCCGGGTCTTCACCTCGCTGCTGCGCCTGGAGCTGATCGACAACCCCGAACTGCGCGCATTCGCCGAGCAGGTGCTGGCCCGGCGCACGATCTTCACCCCCCGGGTGCTGGAGCTGATCCATCAGGCCGAGGATCAGGGCGGCCTGGCCGCCGACGCCGCCGAGGAGTTCATCCAGCAAGCCCTGGAGACCTTCCGCTGGCACCACCACGCCACGGTCAGCGCCGCCCAGTACGCCAACCTCAGTGCCCAGCACCGGCTGATCGCCGACGTGGTGGCGTTCAAGGGCCCGCACATCAACCACCTGACCCCGCGCACCCTGGACATCGATGAAGTGCAGCGGTTGATGCCCGCGCATGGCATCACTCCCAAGGCGGTGATCGAGGGCCCGCCGCGCCGCGCTTGCCCGATCCTGCTGCGCCAGACCAGCTTCAAGGCCCTGGAGGAAAGCGTCGCCTTCACCGACCAGGTGCACAACCAGGGCAGCCACAGCGCCCGCTTCGGCGAGATCGAACAGCGTGGTGCGGCCCTCACGCCCAAAGGCCGAGCCCTCTACGACCGCCTGTTGAATGCCGCCCGCGACGAGCTCGGCGACTTCCCCAACGAAGCCAATGCCCGGCGCTACAACCAGCTGATGCAGCAGCACTTCGCCGAGTTTCCCGACGACCACGACGCCATGCGCCAACAGGGCCTGGCCTATTTCCGTTATTTCACCCGCGAAGCCGGGCTCGCCGCCCGCACCGAGCCCGGTCGCCCGACCACGGTGCAAGCGCTACTGGCCGCCGGGCACCTGGGCTGCGAGCCCCTGGTGTACGAAGACTTTTTGCCGGTCAGCGCTGCCGGGATCTTCCAGTCCAACCTCGGCGACGACAGCCAGAGCCATTACGCCGGGCGCTCCAACCGCCAGGTATTCGAAGCGGCCCTGGGCCGGCCGACCCTCGACGAGTTGCAGCTGTACGCCCAGACCCAGCAACGCTCCCTGGAGCAGTGCGCCGAAGCCCTGGGCCTGCCCGCCCTGTAAGCGCAAGAATCCATGGCCGGGAAACGGCGGTAAGGCTATCCTGCCGCCATTTGCGCCACCTGCCGGTGGCGTCTTCCAGGGATGGTTCCATGAAATTCAGCACCGGCCTGCTGTTCTGCGCCGCACTGGGCCTGGCCTCGGCCAGCCATGGCGAACAAATCGTCAACGACATCACCCAGCTCAATCCCATCGTGGTGGACCAGGTGGCACAGCCCACTCGCCTGGAGCAGATCGTCCAGCTGGTGGCCAATCACCCCGGGCCCATCGCCATCGGCGGCGGCCGCTACAGCATGGGTGGGCAGACCGCCACCGAGCACGCGCTGCAGATCGACATGCGGCGCTTCGACCAGGTCCTGGCGTTCTCCCGCGAGCGCAAGGAAATCACGGTCCAGGCCGGTATCACCTGGCGTGCCCTGCAAGACTTCATCGACCCTTACGACCTGTCCGTGAGCATCATGCAGAGCTACGCCAACTTCACCGTCGGCGGCGCCCTGAGCGTCAACGCCCATGGCCGCTACATCGGCCATGGGCCACTGGTGAGCTCGGTGAAGTCGATCAAGCTGGTGCTGGCCGACGGCCAGGTGATCGAGGCCAGCCCGCAAAACAATGCCGAGCTGTTCTACGGCGCCATCGGCGGCTATGGCGGCCTGGGGGTGATCGTCGAAGCCACCTTGCAGTTGAGCGACAACCAGCGCCTGCTGCGGACCTTCGAAGAAATGCCCCTGCAGCGCTACAACGACTATTTCTTCCAGCACATCGCCAATGATCCCCAGGTGATCCTGCACAACGCCGTGCTCTACCCCAACCAGTACCAGCACCTGCGCGCGGTGTCCTACCGCCAGACCGAGCTGCCGGTGACGGTCGAGGAACGCCTCACGCCCCTGGACCGCAACTACTGGAAGGAACGCCGGGCCATGAAGGTGGTGAGCCAATGGCCCATGGGCAAGTCGATCCGCGAGGAGGTGATCGACCCGCTGGTGTTCAAGGACAAGCAAGTGGTCTGGCGCAACTACGAGGCCAGCCTCGACGTGCGCGAACTGGAGCCGGCATCCCGGGCCAGGCGCACCTACGTGTTGCAGGAGTACTTCGTGCCCCCTGGGCAGTTGCAAGGCTTCGTCGAGGACATGGGCGAGACCCTGCGCCGGCACAAGGTCAATGTGATCAACCTGTCCATCCGCCACGCCAAGGCCGATCCCGGTACGCTGCTGGCCTGGGCCCGGACCGAAGTGTTCGCCCTGGTGCTGTACTACCAGCAAGACACCCGCCCGGCCGCCCGCGATGAGGTGCGCCAGTGGACCCGGTCCCTGGTGGACAGCGCCATCCGCCACGGCGGCAGCTACTACCTGCCCTACCAGATCCTGGCCACGCCTGAGCAGTTCCACGCGGCCTATCCCCGGGCCAACGAGTTCTTCGCCCTCAAGGCGCGGGTCGATCCGCACAACAAGTTCCGCAACAAGCTGTGGGATGCCTATGCCCCACAGCCCCCGAACCCAAAACCCTCGGAGCGCTAGCGAGCGATGGACTTCTGCGAGACCAGGACCTTGCGCTGTTGCAGGTAGATCACCGCATCGCCATCAAAAGCCAGCACCTTGTCGGCGGTCAGCGGGCCGCCGTCGCCATCTTCGTAGCGCACCCAGCCTTCATCCCACAGGTCGCCGCTGGCATGGCGCACCTGGACGAAGAACAGCGGCGGCTCGGCACGGGTGATCTCGACGAAATAACCGCCAAACGAAAACCGTCGCGTGCCTTGCCAGCCAGCGCCGCCTGCGGCAGCCTTGCCGCCACTCATCTCCCGGCCTGTGGAAACCCTGCCCATGCGCATCACCCTGACCGCCCTGCATCCTGAAATGCCCGATGGCCCGTGGGTCGGTTTCAGTTGCGCCGAGGGCAACGGACGCGGCCAGTGGTCGGGGCCGCTTCCGCCCTTGGCCAGCGAGCACGAGGTGGAGCTCGCCCTGGAGGATGACTTCCAGTGGAACCACAACCTGCGCGCGAGCCCCAGCAGCGCCCCCTGCATGGACTGGAGCACCGATGGCTTGCGGATCAACGCGCAGTTGTTGCAGGTGGACAGCGATGGCGGCGCAGTGCTGGCTATCGGCGGGTCCATCGTCCTGCTGTCGTTGCAGGGCGCATCGCAAGACGGCCCGCAATGGGTCGAGCTGCAGGCCCGCCAGGTGGCACTGTACCCGGTGGCCCTCTGACTGGGGCACGCAAGACGACGACCCTCGATGAGGGTGGAGCGCTGAGTAAAGAGAGTGTGAAGCGATGTGCGCAGGGCGCGGATCAGGAGGAGGTGTTCGCCCAGTGCTCTGGCCTTGGCAATCCTTGCACCGGTAAAGAGCCCTTGCACCGGGCGAACGGTTCGCATTCTAGTGCAATTGCCAGGGAAAGTCCGAGGACTGATTCTGAATAAAACTGGATTGATGAATTATCTGCATTTCAAGCAGGAAGTTTCATACGCCCAGGCCACTCCTGGCGCTACGCGGGCCGTGCCACGGGCCCCTGGCCGACCGTTCGCCATTAATGCACCAGGCACTCATCGGCCACCGGGTACTTGACCACGACCCGGTTGCGATACAGGCACTCCTGCCGCACCAACTCGGAATCCTGGCCCTTGGTGCGGATGTCGCGCCAGATCTGGTTCTCGCGCAGCACCCGCCCACCCTCGCGGACGAAACGGTGCTCCCGCTGATAGACGTGGTAGCGGTAGCTGCGCGGTTGCTCGCACAACAGCTCGCCCTCGAGCTGGTGCGCGCCGACGTGCAGCTTGAGCTGGAAGGCGTGCGGCCCGGGGTTGTGCAGCACCAGGTCGATGTAGTTGTAGAAGATCGCCGCGCCGGAGCCGAAAGGCAGCACCCGGCCCTCGTCGGGAAACGGGTCGAAGCTGTGGTTGGCCCGCTCCACCACTTGCAACGGCGAGTGGATCGCCATCCAGTGGATCAGGTTGCTCAGCTGGCAGATGCCCCCGCCGATACCGCTGCGCGCCTCGCCGAACGACAGCTCCATGCCCTCGACGAACCCCCGCGCGCGACTGGGCCGCCCCACCAGCTGGCAGAAGGAAAAGTACTCCCCCGGACCGATGCGCACCCCATCGATACAGGCCACCGCCAGCCTGAGGTTGATCACCTTGTTGTGCTGCAGGGCCAGGTCGCAATCGCCCAATGTGCGGATCAGCTTGGAGGTGTGCTTGATGTAGCGATAAGGCAAACGCGGGCTGTCGGCTACGGGCCGCGCATAACGCCGGCCGGAAAAACGCCAGGCCAGGCTGCGTGCCAGGCGCTTCTGGCGCACGCGCAACCAGTACAGCAGCGGGTGATACGAAGACAACGGCTTCATCGATGGGTATGGGCCAGCCCAGGGCCGGCTTCGTCCTTGAAAAAAAGAGCGGCATCTTAGCCGCAAGTCCGCCGCCCCACTAGCCGCAAGCCCGGCCTCTAGGCGCCACCCTGCCCCAGCAATTGGCTCAAGGCAGCACGCAGCTTGCCCGGCTTCACCGGCTTGTTGAGCAGCGGCGCGCCCAATTGCTGCAAGGCCCGCCGGCACTGGTCGCTGCGGTCGGCGGTGATGATCACCGCCGGCAGTGACAGGCCGAAGTGCTCGCGCAACTGGCGCACCACCTCGCACCCGGTGATGCCGTGATCCAGGTGGAAGTCCGCCAGGATCAACTCCGGCGCCTGGCCCTGCAACGCCTCCAGGGCCGCCGCCTGGTCAGTGGCGGTGACGACCTGACAGCCCCACTGCCCCAGCAACGCGGCCATGCTGTCCAGGATGCTCAGCTCATTGTCCAGCACCAGCAGCCGGCGCCCGGGCAGCGGGTTGCCGGTGCTCGGTTGCGGCGCTTGCTGGCCGATGGGCAGCGGCACCCGGGCGGCCAGGGGCACCTCGATGCTGAACCGCGAACCACGGCCCGGGCGCGAATGCACCTGCACCGGGTAACCGAGGATGCGGGCGATGCGCTCGACGATCGCCAGCCCCAGGCCGACCCCCTTGCGGTCGGCGGCACGGCCCACGTCCAGCTGGTTGAACTCGAGGAAGATCGACTCCAGGCGGTCGGCGGCAATCCCGCGCCCGGTGTCCCAGATCTCCAGCCGCAGGTGCTGGCCCCGGCGCCGCGCAGCCAGCAGGATGCTGCCGCGCTCGGTGTAGCGGCAGGCATTGCTCAACAAATTGCGCAGGATCCGCGTCAGCAACCGCAGGTCGGTGAACAGCGCATGGTCCCCCAGGCGCACCCGCAGCTCCAGGCCCGCGGCCTCGGCGACCGATTGGAACTCGGACACCAGCGGCGCGAGGATTTCATCCAGCCGATAAGTCGCCGGATCGGGCTTGACCGCGGCCTGGTCCAGGCGGGAAATATCCAGCAGATCGGTGAGCAGGTCCTCGGCGCCCTCCAGGGCCTGGTGGGTGCGCTCCACCAGCAGTTGCTCGGCACTGGGCAACTGGCGCTCGCGCAGGGTGGAGATCAGCAAGCGCGCGGCATTCAAGGGTTGCAGCAGGTCGTGGCTGGCGGCGGCCAGGTACTTGTCCTTGCTGCGGTTGGCGGCTTCGGCGGCATCCCGGGCCTCTCGCGCTTCCCGCTCGCTGCGCTCGCGCCGCTGGATCTGCTGTTGCAACGCGCGGTTGGCCTCCAGCAATTCATCGGTGCGCGCGGCCACCCGTTGCTCGAGCTGGTCATTGAGTTGCTCCAGGCGTTGCTGGGCCAGCTTGCGCTCGGTGATATCGGCGACGAAGCCCTCCACCAGCCCGGCTTCATCGGGCTTGAGCAGCAGGTTCATCAACACGTCGATGCTGCTGCCGTCCTTGCGTCGCAGCTGGGTCTCGTAGCCCAGCAGGCTGCGCTCGCGCTGCAACTGCTCGCCGATGGCCTCCAGCTCCTGGGCGCCGCCGACGAACAGGTTGCCGGCCAGGTCGGCCAGGGAAAACAGCACTTGCTGGGGGTCCTGGTAACCCAGCATGCGCGCCAGGGCCGGGTTGGCGGCGCGCATGCCGGCCTGCAGGCTGGCCTGGAAGATCCCGTGCACGGCGTGCTCGAACAGCCACTTGTAGCGGTTGCGCTCGGTTTCCAGGTCTTCCAGGCGTGCGGCCAGCTCCGGGTAGTGGCTCTTGCGCGCCGAGTGATTGCCCAGGCCCAGCAGCCCGGCCAGGGCCCGTTGCTGCTCGTCAGAGGGCCTCGCCATAGACCACCTCGACATCGCGCAGGCTCGACTCCCGGGGATTGGTGAGGATGCACGGGTCGTCCATCGCATGGCGCGACAGGAACGGGATATCGCTGCTGCTGACCCCATGCAGGCCCAGGGTCTCGTGGAAGCCGATGGCCTGCTTGAGCGCGATCAGGTGGTCCACCAGGCGCCGGCAGATCTGCTGCTGGTTGAGGCCGCGACAGTCGATGCCGAACGTCTCGGCGATCACCTTGAAACGCTCCGGCGCCGAGCTGTAGTTGAACGCCACCACGTGCTCCACCAGCACCGCGTTGCACAGCCCGTGGGGCAGGTCGAGGAAGCCGCCGAGGCTGTGGGACATGGCATGTACCGCACCGAGGATCGCATTGGAAAACGCCAGCCCGGCCTGCATGCTGCCGAGCATGATCTTCTCGCGCAGGGCGATGTCCTGCGGATTGGCGATCATCTGCACCAGGTTGCCGTTGATCAGGCGCATGGCCTCCAGGGCGTGGGGATCGGTGAGCGGGCCGTGGCCGGTGGAGACGAACGCCTCGATGGCGTGCACCAGGGCGTCGATGCCGGTGCAGGCGGAAAGGAACGGGTCCATGCCCAGGGTGGTTTGCGGGTCGATCAGCGACACATCGGGAACCACCGCCTTGCTGACGATGGAAAACTTCATCCGTTCCTGCTGGTTGGAAATGATGACGAACTGCGAGACATCCGCCGAGGTCCCGGCGGTGGTGGGAATCATGATCAGCGGCGGGCTGGGCATGCGGAGCATGTCCACCCCTTCGAACTCCAGGATGCTGCGCCCGTGGGCCACCACGATGCCGATACCCTTGCCGCAGTCCATGGGACTGCCGCCACCGACGGCGACGATCACGTCGCAGGCGTTTTCCCGGTAGACCTCGGCGCCCTGCATCACCTCCTCCACCCGCGGGTTGGGCGACACCGCGCTGTACAGGCAGTGCTCCACGCCCTGGGCCTGGAGGCTGGCCTGGACATCGGCGACCCAGCCGGCGGCGATCACCCCGGGGTCGCTGACCACCAGGACCTTGCGCGCGCCGAAGGTCTTCGCATAGTTGCCGACGTTATGCCGGCAACCGGCGCCGAAGATGATTTCCGGGGAGACGAACTTGCGCAGCAGACTGAGATTCTGGCCCATGGCAAAAGCCTGTTTTCTTATTGTTCTGGAAAGAACGCCAGCCTAAAGCATCGCCGGACGAATGCAATCCGACCATGGTGTACCTCGCCTCGTGGGTGGGCGGACGCTGCCGCAGGCTCCGGCACGGGTCGCCCGATCAGGTTGTACGATCGGCCGGGTGCACCGCGGCGCCTGGTTGGCGGGCGCTGCGCACCCGGTCGCAGCCTCGCGGGCTCG
>NZ_JBJJLO010000105.1:0-23950 GCF_046230915.1 Pseudomonas sp. KCJK8993 | reverse complement strand
CGTTGGACTGTTCCACTCAATGACTCCACATCGGCCTTGATCACCAGGAGCTCGCTGGAGTTTGCAGCTGAATGGGCGACATCAGTGGCAAGGTCGTGCGCACGCTTTGCGTAGTCTTGAGCAACGTCGACCCGGTTTGAGATCGCCTTCTGCGCTGCAGAGAAGTCTTCTTGCGTGACTAATGGTTTACCAGCGATAGCGTCCAGGCGATCATCACTTGCACTCATTCTCGAGAGAAGCGCATCGAGCTTGGCTTTCTCCGCAGCCCCTTCCAGCGAGCCTCGCAATACCGAGAGTTGATACTGTTGAACGCCCAAGGCTGTGAGTAGGGCGATGGCCCCCAGGCTGGTGAGCAGTGTTTTCTTTGTCAGGCGCAGTTTCATGGGAGTCCTCTCGAAGCTGAGCACACCCTCGCCGAACAGCTGATTCAGCGCATTAGAAAATGATTAACTGAGAGGCTTTCATTTTAGTGTTCTGTGTGTTTTTTTGATCGCTCCAGACAGATAGCCATTCACTACCGTTGTTTCCACTCTTTCATATGGTATTTGACCTTCATCGGCCGTTTGACCCTGCGATGCTGGATTTTCTCCATGGCCTCGTTGCCTGAAGTACGTTCAGGAGGATCCATTACAAAAAATCGTAAACGTTGGTGAAGTTGCCGAAGAACTGTCAGTTCATAACTGTATTTATCGAGAGCTAAGATCGCCTGCTGATGTAGGAACGCCCATGTGATGGCTTTCTTGTAGTGAAATAGACAAAGATAATGTTTTAATGTGTCTTTTGACTTGCTAAAAGATTCTGGAGTTCTCTGGCGAGATTTATGTTTTGACCTGGAATCCAGTCGGCTGGGGTTCTCATGGATAGTCTAAGTCTATTTTCGCTGGAACCATTGTGCTCTATTCCTTGCAGGATAATCCCCGCGAGCTTGGTAAAAGGAACGTCTTTAGTAATTATCACCCATTGCCTAGACTGATCTATCTTCTGGATATTAAGAAGAAGTTCTAATTGGCTTATGTCGAAACATGCGTTATATGCTTTTTCAGATGGGTAAGGGTGACTGATTTTGAGTACTCCTTTCCCTAGCGAACTGTCTTGCGGTTCAGAAACAGTAATCAGTGCTAGTAAATGAACTATGTCTCCTCTGATACTTAAAGTGTCTGCAATTTTTGTTATAGCTCTCCAGCGCTCAAGGATTATTTCATCGGTAGTGGTGCTCTTAATGAACTGGGACGCCTTCATGAGGAATTCCATTCTTCTTTGGATATTAGGTCTTATTCCTTCAAGAAGCCTCCACGCGTAGTTCTCCAGCGACTCAGGGTATTCAGTTATTTTGACGCCCGGAGCTGCGTGGTTTAATTTTTTTCTAGCTTCTTCTATTTGTTCGATCACTTCTTCTTTGGTTGGGAATCTTTTCTTGTTAGCCTCCATTGCATAGGGGATTACGTCAAATGTTAGATTGAAATTTGTCAGATCATCAATCCAGCTTTCAACTTCTTTAGATTTTGCTTTATTATTTTCAAAATAATTACTTATTCTGCCGATAAAGTTGCGGTCGCAAAAAGCATGGGCATTCAGCAGACCATAGCCTGGTGGTAGCCATCCACCCTTAACGAGGCAGTAGGATTCTAGTAGGTTGGGTATTTTTGTATTGACTATAATTGAATCGAATACACCAAGATGCGGGGCTTCTAATGCGCAAATATTGGTGAATCGGATTTCAAAATAGTCTCCGTTTTTGAAGGCGATTAGTTTCTCAAGGCTGAGTGGCTGAATCTTCCATTGTGTGAGTGTTAGAGACCTCTGGTCTGGAGTAGTAATCCGCAGATGTCCGTTATCGAGAATACATATTTCGCCATTCAAAGCGGATCCGTCCTTTAGGTTGAGAATTAACTGTTGTGCGGTAGTTTGTTTTGCGGCTCGGTAAGTATAGTTAAAGTTTTGTGTGTGAATATTTGAAAAGGCCACCCGAAGGTGGCTTATGTTATGCAGCAATGAGTTGTCTGGCCAGTGCCATTTCAACCGAGTCTCCATCTTGGTTCAGCGAGTCTAATCCTGATTCCGGCACATCTCCTGACGTGCTTTGAGCTACTGCGATCTTCTTGGCCATAAGCTGCAGGCAGGTAATCTGCGAGCTGCCGGCATAGCCCAAAAAAATCAAGCGCACTGGATGTTTCTGCCCGATACGCCAGGACCGTCGTGCTGCTTGCTGCAGGGTGTAGACGTTGTACCCTGTCTGCAGAAACACGATGGTTGGAAAGTCAAGCAGGTCCAGCCCGGTCTTGACCAGCTCCGGATTGGTGATCAGCACATCGATGCCACGGTCGACCTGATCGAGGATCCAGTCTTCACGGCGAGAGGTGTCAACGCTGGCCCGCAGTACCGCCACCTTGAGACCGGCCTGCTCGAGGACCTTCTTCAGCCTGGACGTTGTGTCGCGTGTCCCGCTGTAGACGGTGTAGGCGAGAACCTTGCGGCCTTTCGCGTTCTCCTCGATGCAAAGGCTTAACAAAGCCTGCTCCTTGGGCATCAGCTGCTCGTCGTTGAAAATCGCCGGCACGAAGGCCAGGGTATCGCGAGTGCGTGAGTGCTTGACCATCTCCGATCGGAAGCAGCAGTCTGGCCAGGCCAGCAGCACATTGAGGACAACGCCCAGAAGGGTGGTGTCTCGCCGTGCAAGGGCTTGCCTAAGCTCCGCTGTCAGCTTGGAGGCCAGGCTCTGGTAGGCGGATGCCTGACCAGGTGCCATTGGTACGTCGATAAACTCCTCGTTGTAGGTAGGTAGGATGTTCCCACCGATCTCTTTCAGCTTGAGGAACACGGTGAAGGGCAGTACGAAGCGGTGGATGCCTTTCGGGCCGAAGCCCGGGGCTTTCACTGTTCGAACTGAGAGCTTCTTGCCTTTGGCTGTCTTGTGCGAATCTCCATCGCGCTCGGTATAGATGTCTTTCAGGACCCCGTGATCGCGCATGAACGCCATAGCCGCGGGCGCCATGCTGCCACGGGCGTTAGGCCGATAGCCGTCCTCGATCATTCGGCGGGTCAGAATACGGAACAGAAGGTAGAACAGGTCGTCGGCGTAGCCGCCCATGAGCGTCCCGGTCAACAGCACGGTTTTGCGTGCCTTTGCCGCGAGAACACCCATAGCTTGGCCCAGGGCCGAACCGCTGTTCTTGTACTCATGCCCCTCATCGACAACCAGTAGGTCGAAGAACCCATCTGGTAGGTAGCGCTTGATGAACTCTGTTGGTTGATAGCCGCCTTCGCCGAACCCGAATTCGATGTTGGCCATCGCTCGCTCCATGCGCTTGGCCTGGCGATCGCTGAAGATGAAGTTGCCCTTGGTGTCCATTAGGTTGATGAACTCGGAAACGTTGTCCACCAACATCGAGGCCAGAAAGTCTTCGCCAAAGTCGTTGAGTAGGCGCTCTGCCCGGACTGGGCCGATCGTGGGTATACGGCACATCGATTTCAAAATCGTTGAGCGCCGGTCGCCGCCATCTGCTTTACCCGGGCGCATGAGTGTCCAGAGAGCCGCATTGCAGGCGTTGCAGTTGCGGCGGCGATCACCTCGTTCGAACTCGTCCACGGTAACCAGGTTGCCCTCCAGGTCCTCGAGGACCTGGCCGCAATCTGGGCAAGCAGCGAGTCGCTGTCCGTCGGCAGCGCGCCTTTTATAGCAGGCGAGCCGCCAGTGAAACCCCATGCGCATCCGCACGCGACCGAGGATGAAGAACTCCTGGCGACCGTCATAGGTTTGCCCCAACTGATCACGCAGCTTGAGCAGCTTGATCAGCGTATCGGGGCCATTCAATACCCACACACGGGCATCTGGGATGGTCTCTAGGATCTCACGGCGCCACTTGTAGACCAGGTGAGGTGGGGAAATGACGAGAGTTCGACGATAGCCTGCTGAGTGCATAACGGCAGCAACAGCGATGGCCATCATCGTTTTCCCGGTACCCATCTCGGCGTTGATGATCGCGGCCTGTTCATTGCGGTCGAGTAGCAGTGCTGCAATGGCTTGGACGACATCAGCCTGGGCCGCAAACGGCTTGCGCTTGAGGTTGTCCATTACTGCCTGGCGCTGTTCGTGAGCAATCCCGGTGTAAACAGGAGGGTTGGAGCGGTTCAACGACTCAAGGAGTTCATCACCAAATTCATCGATGAAATCGGTGAGGTTGATGTTCAGGGGGGAAGTAGCCAGTGGCTGAGTTAAAGCGTTCATGTGCATCTCCTGCAGGTGGAAAGCAGGGCATGCACGACCCCTACGGGTATTGGCATACCCTGCGGGTTGGTTTGGGAGTTATGGACGGGGTTTAGTAATCGCTGGGGAGCAGCAAAGTTGTGTAACTGCGATCCGCTTCGGTGATGATCCAGAGCTTGGTTTCACCGCCGGCATCGATGTCATAGCTGGAGAACAGCCTGTCACCGTGTATCAGCGCGTTCTTGTTCGAAGCCCGGTCGACATCGCATTGTTCCCCCCAGTCGCCGGACAGATGACGCCTGAGGAATTGGGTAGGATCGAGGTGTTCAGTTTCAACCAGGTGGCTGAGAGTGTAGGTCATTACGATCCTGCCCGGATTGAAGAGCGGTCCTGCTGCTCGTTCCTCAGGCACAGATGCTTCGTCATTGGTCCCTGCCGAAGAGCTGATGGTCAGTACTCGGCCAAGATTCACTGACGAAGGCGTCATGTCCCACGCTCGGATGATTGGGATAAATCGATCGGTGAGGATCCTGACCTCTGTGACGTTGCCTTTCTCATCCTCGGTGAATTCGGTCTTGCGCACCTTGTCCTTGTAGGTGTCACCCTTCACGACCAAGGTACGCCCAGACTTCGAGCGTACAACGCCTGAGATTGCGCCGGCCGCTAGGGCTAGTGCCAGGTGCCAGCGCGAGAGTTCACGGACTGGCGGCCTGAGTTGTAGGCCGATTTGCCCGAAGTGCAGGTTGAAATCAGGCCAAAGGCCTCGCAGTCGCTGTATCTCGGATGCGAACTGCGTAGGCTCCAAGGTGACACGGTAGAAGTGTTCCAGCTCGTTTGTAGCTGATGGGATCAGGTACGGTTCCCATGGCCATGAGGCCGGTATTAGTTCCGCCTGTTCCTGACCTGCGCCGATTGCCTGCAGTTGAGACTTCACCTGGTTAACGTGAGTTCTGGCCAGGTCCTGCCGGCGCACTCGGATGCCGAAGATCACTACCTGCTTGAATCTGGGGTCCGCAGCGCTGTAGATGCGCAGGCTGGCAAAGTGGTTGCTGAGCCATCCTGATAGTTCGTCGTCAAGCACATAGTGCGGAACGATCAACACCATCACCCCACCGTACTGCAGGAGGGGAAGGTAGCGCTGGTAGAACGCTTTTTCCAGACGCCGCCGGCCGCTGCCCTGGTACTGCGAGGCACCGGAGTGATCCGCGACCAGATCGCCGTAGGGTGGGTTGAGCCAGAGCAAGCCGAACGACTGCCGGCTGATCAGGGTGTCGAAGAGATCGCTGTGCAGCACTCGATCGAGAAGGCCTCGAGCATGGTCTGCGCGCTCGGCATCGTATTCGACGGCGAATGCGTGGACCTGGTCGCGACCGAGCAGATGAGCTGCTTCAGCCAGCGCAGCACCTTCACCGCCACAGGGGTCGAAGATCCTCATTTTTCCGGATTGAGCTTGAACGAGCGCCTGCAGAGCGCGCTCGAGGGTGACTTCGTCGGTTGGATAGTAGCCATTGCGAGCAAAGTTTCGTGCAAGGCGGGGAAACATTAGGGCCATGATGGTTCCTTGAGTGAGAGAGCTCAGGCCTGCGCCTGAGCTTCGGTTGTTAAGTGGCCTTGGCGAATGAGGTCGCCAAGTTGCGGCTCGAGGACGTCGAGCTGGAGAGCAAGCCGCCAGGCGCTGACGTTGCCGATCGCGCCAGGTAGAGCCGTCAGCATCTGCTGCTGGGTGAGGACGTCCATCACCGGCTCACGCCAGTGTGGGAGTAGGGGAAGCGGGCATGTCTCCATGACCAGTGGCCACAGCCGAAGCAGGGGATCCTGGTCGCGCTCCAGGAGCGCAAAGGCAAAGTGATTGGCCTGGTCGGGCGTCGAGGCGCGTCGATCGAAAAGCCAGAGGTGCAACATGCTGCCGAATAAGGTCCCGCGGAACTGCCGCGTTGTACGCTTTTCAAGCATGTCCTGGTTGGGAAATACGGGAATGCTTCGACCGTCCATGAGGATGTGAAACTGGTCGAGACCATTTTCATCCCGTCCGAGCGTGAGCCTGGCCAGGAACTCCTGCAGTGCGGTGTCGCGGCCCCAGGCCGACATGAAGACTAGATTACGCTGCTCATCGCAGACGCAAGCATCGACATACAGGTCAGGGCATTCCTCAATCTGATACAGCGTAGTGGAACGCATGTTTGCCTCCAGAGAGGAGGCGCACTCCCAAGGGGCGTGAACGCCCCCTGGGGTGAGTGGTGGTAGAGGTTTACCGGAATGTTCCGGTGCTTGGGTCGAACGCGGTTGCAGTTGTCTGTCGAAGCGGTCCTTGACCCTGATGAAAAATCTGAATCAGGTATTGGCTACGCAGCTCTACAGCAGCTTCGGCCTGTTCTAAGGACAAGCCGAGTTCTTCGATAAAAAAGTCGACCAATTCCTCGTTTGTTGCCGAGTCGTTGTTGGACAACTCTTCTTCAACATTTGAAAGGGCTTGTTCGCTCAGATTGCTGAACAGTGGATTCATTGGGGTGCTCCTGGTTGAAATGAGGAGCCCCCTGAGGAGGCCCCTCAGGGTGTGGTTGAACAGCGATTAAAGGCAGATACGGTTGAGCTGGATGCTGCGATCGAGCCGCTGCAGTAGCCGAAGTGTTGTTTCTTGAGCAAAAACTGAGTCTTGGTATTCCTGCCTCACAGCCCTCTCAGGAGAAGATCTGTGTACACGCTGGCGAAGTGCTTCAATGGCTGGTTCGACCAACGAGCGGTCGAGCAATGAAGCTTTGAAGAGATCAGCAATATCGTCGATCTCGACCTCTCGAAGAGCACAGGTAATGGTCAAAAGGAGACCACTGAACTCGGGGTGGTTGAAGATTGGATTCATGCTGCTTTCCTGTTCCAGGTTTGGGTTTTGAAATCCATGGAGTAACCGAGCTGTTCCATCCGGGAGCATTGGGCTCGTAGACGCTTTCGGTCGACAGTGGTGTCGAGCTTCACTGTTTCTGTCAGAGGCCAAACAGTGCCGAACAACTCCGCATCGGCTGCTGTATCGATTGTTGCCGCTGGAGTTTTGGGCTCCATTCCGAATGGTTCATCCGACGCGAGAGCGCTGTTGGACGTTTTTTGAGTCGCGGGCTCAGAAACCGGTGGGGACGCAAGGGGTGTCGCCGTTTCCTCCTCCAACGGATCGGGAACGTTCGTCGACAGTTGCTCCTCATCTTCTTCGCTGAGTGTCGTTACGTCATCGAGGGTCATCCCTTCGAGTTCGGCCCTGATCTCCACGACCAGCCGCCCACCATGTGAGTAGTACGAAGGGCGGATCTGCTTGATAGCAAAATCGCCCTGGTACTTACCCTCCTGGTATTGATCAAGCAGGGCATCCTTGATGGTGAACTCACCGATTGACGTAGCAAGACGCCCAACGTTGAAGAGGCCAAGCCGGCCGGAGACAGTACGAATGGCCAGTTGGCCTTTGATAGTGATCATAGGGGCTCCCCGAAATGCCAGAGGAGCACCTGCGGGTGCTCCCGCGAGGGTGGTTTGAGAAAAGAACCTAGAAGACCGGCAATCCTTCTAATCGGCAGCCGTTGGGGTCAATGATCAGGACTCGAACATCAGCTTGCCCTGCCAAAGTGAGTACACGAATGAACTCCTCGGGAAAACCTTCTTCTGCCTGTTGGGCCTGCAGTGTTGAAAGACCGAAACCCTCAATTGCATTCAGGTGTTTGTCCGTCCAGGGAGTGCCGATTAGTTTGAAGCCAACAGCATCGCTATCTGGAAGGGCAAAGCACTCGAACATGAGTTGAGTCGTATCTGCGTGTTCTACCAGGTGTTGAAGTTCGTCCCATTCCTCATCAGGCAAATGGGCAGATGTAACCTCGAAAACGCGGCTGTAAAAGCCGGTTTCGAAGGACAACTGGTTGATCAGTACCTGTGCAACTTCAGCAGATCCCAAATCACAGATCTGCTGTGAGGTGCCATTGTTTTCTCCGTGCAATGAGTAAACCACGGTATGGATAAAGCCCTGGTTCGTCAGGGCTTCGGTTTCGGGTGAGGACGGGCCGTTAATGGCAGCAGCATGAGTATCGTTGTACACGCACTCTTTACCGATAAGTTGCCAGTCTTGGAGCGATTCCTGATGGCTGATGAGTGATCGATAACAAGGCTCATAGACCTCGCCAGCTACGTCAGGGGTGATCATCAGTTCACGGGTAAGGAGGAAGTTTTGGTAACCACGGAAGAAGGGGTTTGATCGGGAGTGGGTCATGAGACGTCCTCTAAGGGAGGAGTCGCCCAGAGGGCGGCCCCTCTGGGTGGTGTGAAGTGAAAGTCAAGCTGTTGGTTCAGACTTGCTGGAGCTCGATTGAGATGTATGGCGACTCCCCTGCTGGGAAGTTGACTTGCAGCGAAAGCGGGATCCAGTCGCGTGTGCGTCCAGAACTCCGTTTTACATAAACCCCGAATGAGATCGGAGAGGTGTGCTGGTGCAGCTTTAGCTCTTGCCACGCAGCTTGAACAACGCTTGCTAGGCGCTGGCTCATTTCAGCAACCCGTAATGGGTTTTTTAGGTAAACCGCACGCATCCAAGCGGCGTTGTCCAGTAATACAGGGTAGGTGTGATAGGCGACTTGTGATGCAGAGGAAGGTGACATGCGAGGTCTCCATGGAGCGAGGCCTCGTCCGCGAGGATGAGATCCTCGCAGGTAGGTAAAGTTGAAACACTCCATCGACCAACTGGCCGATGCGATCGCGCTACCGAGTGCTACGCGATCTTTGGTTTGGGTTAACGCAGTGCGCCGGAGCCTTAAACCCTGGCTCCTTTGGAGGCGCTGTCGACGACAGCGAACCAATCCGGAATGGGTGGCGCGACGAGATCGTCGTGCCAGGTGACGCGGTGATGCAGAGGATCAGTCATGGATGGGGCAAGGATCGCCAAGGGAATTTGCGCAAAGAGAGCAGCGAGCTATTTCTGCGCCATAAGTGGCAGACTCCCAGCCTAGTACCCAAGCGTTCTTGAGGTCAGGCACCGACGTTAGTAAAACGGGCGGCAGGTGACTGCCGATCCGGTACGAGCTATGGTCTAGGGCTTCCGCATCAATCAGCGCTTGCCGGAGATCCTCTTCGGATCCGACAATGACAGCTTTTTCGTAATCGGTACGGGCATTCAGCGCAAGAGTAAAAGCCTGAGTGTTTTGATGCATGGTGATTCTCCTGAGAAAGAAGGTCACCAGCCCGAAGGTTGATGATCCCGTCGGGTGATGCAGTGAATGTGAGCTAGCTCTTGAGAATTACACCTAAGAGCTGATGTTGGAACAGTGAGCGTTAGCGTCAGAACGGCATGCCTTCGTAAATATTGCCCATCAAGGCAAGAGCGGCCTTTTTTGCAAGGAGGTGGTGCTGGTTGTCCAGCTTGATACCTTGCTGTGCAGCTACTCGCTTGAACAACTCGTCATGAGGGAACTGATAGGACGCCACTTGCTTATACAATGAGTTGAGCAGGTGAGCCTCGTATATTTCGAAGTACAGGCCACAAGCATGCATTGCCTCTTCTTGAAATTCCTCAATCTGCTCGGCAAATCGCTGCTCGAGGATGTCGAGACGCAGGAAGGAACTCGAGACAAATGGGTTAGTGACGAAAACTTGACCGGCGAAGATCTGAGTGGCTTGAGGCATGGTGATTCTCCTGAGAAAGAGGGTCACCAGCCCGACGGGCGATGAGCCCGTAGAGGGTATTGATAAGTTAAGCGGCCAGCGTATAACCGACCTTGGGAGGTACCGAGGTTGTCCTACCGCGTTGGAAGCACATAGTTCAGACCATCGCGCAAGCAGAGAGCCAGGTCCTCGTAACGGTTGGAGCGTTGCAGAACTTGTCCGCAAGCATTGGTGAGCTGCCAATAGCAGTCGCCCGATTCAAGTTCGTCCACTAAAAGCTCAAGCAGTTGGGTGTCAACTTGCACGCTGTAAGACAGCTCAAAGCCATCTACCTCGTTCTCTTCGATATGCATGGGTTATTACTTGGTTAAGAAAGAATGCTTCGATGATGGAAAATAGAAGCGAGGAGTTAGGCGATAAACGAATGCTCTTGTGCCTCGTTTTTATTGTGAAAGTAATGACCTGCAAGGCCAATCATGGAGAAGCTCATCAGCACCAGGTCTCCGAGAACTACGCTGGCGGCGAATGCGATGAGGTTTAACTTGAGCATTGTGTTCATGGACAATTCCTTTTGTAAGAACAAAGGCGCCTGAGGCGGCGCCTTGATTTGAAGTTGCCGAAAGTTATGCGGCGTTTTGTTGAGCATCTCCAGAGACATCGGAATCAGCAGCGTCTTTAGGTTCGGCTTCGTGGACGGTTTCACTATCGTCTTTGGGTTTGGCTTCGTAAACGGTTTCACCGTCGACTTTGATCCAACCCAAAAAGAGCAACCGGCCTTTGAGGCTCGCACCAGACTGACCCTTTTTTTCACCTTTATCGTAAGTGAACGAGTCTGCCCAGATATCACCGATGCGGAAAGACACAAGGACTTTCTTACCAGCCTCGACCGCTTCTATGCAGCGGCGGACGAGTTTGGTTGCTTCGGTACCAACGACATTGCAGTCGATGTAAGAATACTCGACAGCATCGCTGGCTCCATGAAGAGCGGCGATGGTTGTAGCGATGAAGGGGTTGCCTTTGCGTGGCGTTACTTCGCGGATACGGTTCAGGTAGCCGAGGCCTGTGGTGTGCAGGTCAAAGTATTTAGTGTCATTGCTCATGGTGAATCTCCAATTTCGGTTGAAAGCGGAGAAACACTTCGCCCATGGGGGAAAGTATTCCCCGCGAGGGTTAAAGCTCGGGATGATGGGTTTGCTGATGTAGCTTAGTTTGGCTGCTTCCATCAATCATTGCTGACTGATTGATCGCGCTTCCGGAAGCTTGGCGATCTTGGGTTAATCAACACCTGTGAAAGTGGGCAGTCTTTCAGATCATGACTGCTCGGGCTTGGGTTACTGACGACGTCAGCAGCACACGCCTACAAGAATGGAAACGGACTATTCGCTTGTCAAGCCCCCAGAAAGAAAAAGCCCTCCGGGGGGAGGGCTTGGTCTGAGAATTAATGGGCACGAAGTAATTTTTGGCACTTACGTTTTACGTTCGGCCAGTCGGCCCACACAGCCATGCTTACGCAAACAAGCAGCAGGCCAGTCAGCATGATGAGGCCAAAAGTTGTCTGGCTCATGTCAGTCCTCCGGAGTGAGGCAAATGCCTGTGATCCAGATTACAACACCTACAACAAGCGCGAAAGCCGTTAGCAGGCGATGATCACTGAGGAAGACACCTACGATGCCAGCGGCGACGGAGGTGGTGCCGATCTTGCGAAGGTCATCTGCAATCACAGCTCTTTTTTTGTTGACCATAGCTTTCCTTAGATCGCCAGGCCTTCACCCAGCCAGGTGAGGTGCCTGGCATGAGGGGGAGTGGATTTACAGCGGTGCTACTGGGGCTATGAGTTCATCCAGGGAGCCAAGGAGCGGCTTTTTAGGATTCGCCGGTTTACGTGGACGACGTTTCGCCGGAGCAGCAGGCTTGGTATTGCTATCAAACCACTGATTTAGGTCCACGCCGCGGCGAGCGAGCGTAGGCACACGACTGAGCTCCTCCCAGTCATTGCGAGTATCAACTGCAGCTGCCACGACGGTAGCTGTGGGTATGGAGTGGACAACTTCAGTTTGTGAGGGACGTTTCAGCGCACTAAGGAACACTCTGGTGAGAGTGCCGAGCGCATAGCCAATACGGAAGTAAGACGACGGTGAAGGCATATCATTCATAGTGCTTCTCCTGCGGTTGAAATGCGGAGAAACACTGACCCTGATGGGAAGTGAATTCCCCGCTGGGTGTGTTTTGAATGGGCTGTAAGAAAAGGCAGAGAAACACTACGCCCGGCAGGGACGTGGTTCCCTGCAGGATTTGCGGAAGGGGCTTCTATCGACTGCGGTCGATTGATCGTACTACCAGAAGCTGAACGACCTTTGGGTATGTTGCTGACGACGTCAGCAGATCACGGCCTAATAATCGGAGTGGGAGCAGGTTGTGTCAAGCGCGGGGAGATATGGAGGGGCTGATGGGGAGAAGGGGAAGGCCGGCTGGAGCCGCCGTTAGAGGCAGGTCCAGCCGTGTCTAGAAAAAAGGTTGAAGGAGCCACCTGTGTTGGAATCGTCGATCCCTGGGCATTGATCGCCTCGATTCTCTCCACCTGACCATTTTCGTGGCTTTGGCCAGCAAACGTGGGGCACGCATCCGCGCACAAAAGGAGCCCAGCTTTTCGCCGGCGGGCCACCGGCAGTGAAGAACTACACCCAATTGGGTAGCCTCATCACCCTGAAGCAAGGCAATGAGGCTACCCAAATAGGGGAAAAAAGGATGGGCCACTTTACCAAAGTGGCCCTTCGATTAGATATGCACCGAACCCTTTCAAACTCTATGTGCCTGTGAACTCGATCACGAGTTAGACGGCTGCGCGACTAGGAGAGCAGGGAGACACAGGGAGAGTTACAGGATCCACACGTCCTTCCCGGAGCTAAACGTGCTTAGGTTTGGTGTTGAAGCGAGCCGCAACACCTGGGCGCTACTGATGACCGTCAGTAGCCAGCGGGGTTAAACCAACATTGATGTCATTATGTTGTCGGACTTACGCATATGCAAGCCAGGGGCCACCTGTTTCACACGATTGTAGTCAATTGACCGCCACTACTGCTCCCTCGGGAACTGCTGAGGGAATGGTAATCGAGGTTTGTCCGGACGATGGTGAAATCAGGAGGCCGGCACGGTTCACCCCTACGGCTGTCGACTGGGTGCGTTCAAAAAGTGCTGCAGGAAGCCCAACTGGTGCAGAAACTGCAATGAACGTGTAACTCTGGCCCATGGCCAGATAGGCACTGACACCTGAAAGCTTCACAAACCATGATGGCAGGTTCAGCACCCCATCTTGAGGGACGCCGGAGTATCCGGGGTTATTTTTGGCATACTCGGCTGCAGCGGACCGATAAACGAGCATATTCCGGCTCAAAGAGTCCAAGTCCGCCTGATCTGAAAGCGCTGTTGAGTCATTTTTGTACTGTACAGACAGACTGGTGACCAGCAGAAGCACAGTGAAAACCGCCCAGTAGAACCACACAATTTGATCCTCAGTTAGTTAGCAATCCCAGAAGCGTGTTCGACCCAGGCTTGATTGTTTTTTGAAGACTGAAACCCAGCAGATTTGTGAATTTTTCTTCGCTCAGATTGAGGGCACGACATACCCCACTGCATGGATACTCTTATTGCTCATCATTAACGTGGGCATAGGATTTTTCTTAATTTCGAGTGGGACAGACCAACCGACGGTGTCCCTATCTCAGCGAAAGTGCAGGCTTTAGATATAGATGGCTCCGGCGAAGTAGCAGGAGCGTCAAGGGCCGCGGAAGACCTATCACGTTGCACCAGAGGGCGCAATCTTGGCTGCAGAGCTCCGGATCAATAATCAGATGCCATAGGTGTATTACTAAGAGGAGTGGAGGATCGACTGGTGAGCGTCTGTTCGGACTTGGATATCGCTCACCCGTGATTGACTGTAGCTCTATGTCCCGAATTGCTGGGTAAGATGAGTGCCTTGGGAGCGCTTCGGATTCCAGCGAAGGTGCCCGATTTTTTTTCCGCGGATTGATTTTTGGACCAGATTTTTAGCAAGACACGAAACATATCTGACAGGATGGTTGCTAGTTTAATCGCTATGCTCTCTTCAAGGTTTTTGGCTGTTCCGGTAACGCATCCAAATCGGTGAATGCTTTGCGTCGGGATTTCTAAAGCAGCCAAAGCCCCGTCAATGAAACCGTCCATAAAGCCGTCAAGCCGCTCACATTGCAGACGCAGAGTAAGTGCGTCTGGCGCATTCTGATAGTTCCAGTGCACTTCATAGAACGCACCTTTCTTTCTAATCAGTACTTCTTCCTGATGGTCAAGCGGGCTTTGCATGCGTCCTCCAGCATACCGATGCGTGGTCTTCTGTTTTGCACACGGCAAAAAAGTCGAAAATGTCTTCTAACGGAGTGAAAATCCGCGAAAAACACTGTTGAATTGTTACCAGCGTCTATAACGACCGATTCGGGCATGCGGTCAACCGTCCACTCTGATCAGCTACTTAGCAGGGTTAAGCATCACTCGTCCTTGGTTTCTATTGCTCACGGAGTAGTATTGTAGTGGATCTAATTTGTCTCAATCGATACTTTTTGGATTCATTTTTGTGACCGTTCGTCAGGTCACCGCAATCGAATGTGCAGGTGAGCGGCTGCAGGAGCCCGTCAGGGGGCACTGAGCCGCCGTTGCGTTTTATCATGGTCCCTTATGTACAATTCGCCATGACCCAATCCCTCCAATCTTTTTCCGCACCCCTGAGTGGCAAGGTTTGGTCTCAGTTATTGAACCAGTACGCAGTTACGGACGGTTTGCGGTCTGTCGTAAACGATGTTGAGGCAGTAGCTATAGCTTGAATACTGACCCACGCACCCGATAGAGCTCCAAGCACCTCCTCCGAAGTCTATCGAACCGTCATACGGGCATTTATACATAGGCGGTGTGCTGCCTGCTTTCCATATACCGGATTGGCAAGATAGTGTGAGGCCAGCTGAGTTCTTAGCTATGAGCTTGTTGTCGCTGCAGGCATCACCCTCATTAGCAAGTCCCCCGATCGACAGGTATTCGTTCGTTGCGAGCCGGCCGCTCGCTGTAATCGTGCTCAAGGAGGTGACCTTGCCAGCGGCTACTTCACCTCCAGTGGCGAGTCCCTTGTCGTTGAAAATGCGCACATAGTCAGCGTCAGATTGGTAGATACCACCTCCCCATTTTTCGCTGTACCAGCCGGTATCCCCGCGGGTCCTGAACCAACCGCCTGTGTAGGTTTCTCCGGACACGTTGGCCGTTGTAGCATTGAGAGTGCTCGTGTTGTTGATGTCGTTGCCGCCCATGTCGATGTGGGTATTCATCCTGTTGAGCTCAGGCCGGTTGGGTACTGCGTTTCGGTACAAGTAATCGTTGGCCAGGTCACCGTCCATTAAAAATAGCGCGCTGGCTGTATGGCCTGGACCAGGGTTGATGGCGTAGTTGCTCAGTGCGAGCTGCCAGCCACCCCTAACCCCTTGGATGACATTCGGAGAGATCGAGGAGATAAAACCGCCAGGGCCGCCCAGATGCTCAGCTATGCTCCGGATCCCGAGCTCTGGAATTGCCTGGCCACCGATTGATAGTGCGATGACTTCCAGCTGGTTGGGGTTTGGCTTGCGAGCCAGCCCGACAATGGTCTGGCCGAAGCTATTCGAATCAGTGAACCCCGCAGGCAAGTATTTTGTATTGATGAGCATCGGGACGGTGATTTGCACCGGAGCTGTCGCCGTCGCGTTGGCCAGGACGGTGCTGTAGTTGTCTTTGACGTATTTGCTGAGGGCTTCGGCGATGGTCTTCTGCTTATTTGCAGCAATTTCATAATCTTGCGAATCCTGCTGCCTGATGATCAAACCTGTCGCAAGTGTCGTCATCAGCGCTAGCACCACCAGCGCCATCACTGCATCAATGGTCAACATCCCTGCTTGTTTGCGTTTACTACTGGTCATTCCAGAGGCTCCTCGCAGCCTGGCTCGCTATGTCTTGCTCGAGCATCTGCATCTTGTCTGATCGGATCTTTTCTCTAATCCCGTTACTTTCGCTGGAGGCCAAGGAGAGACACTGCAGCTTGAGACGTTTGAATCCACTGCCGTCTTTCAGCAGCGTTTGATGAATGACGGCGATGAGCCCTTGAGCAAGTATCTGGAGTGCGTTCGGCAGCACTGGTTGGGCCAGCACGGCGAGACGCTCTATCCCTTGAATCACAGAGCCTGAATGCCCTGTGCAGATGATGAAGTGCCCGTTGATCGATGCCTGCACAACCTGTGCAGCTGTAGGGGTGTCTCGAACCTCACCGACAAGGATCATCTCGGCCCTGGTGCGAAGAGCCCGGATGAGTGCCTCCTCATAACCACCCTGGCGGCGCGAAACCGGAACCTGCACACACCTGCCTTCTCCATGCACGCCGTGCAACAGAGGCTCTGGAGGATCCTCGATCGTGAGAGCCATACCTCCCCATTTTTCGAGACGTGCTTTGACCAGAGAAGCGGCACTTGAGGTCTTGCCCGATCCCATCTCTCCGCAGATGAAAATGAGCCCCCTAAGCGCTTGGCTTAGGAGCGTGTCGTGGAGCTCATCGGACAGCCCCAGATCATCCAGTGGAAGAATTTTTACGGCTGATTTACTCAACACAAAGAGGGACTTGTTGTTGAGGTCCGATAGCTGGGTAACGCGGAAAACAACACCCTCATGAATCAGCGAAAATTCTGGTTCCTGGGTTGCGGTGTAGTGTTTATGGCAGCGTTCACGTAGCACCTGGATCTCCTCTAGCCACTCTCCTGGAGCAGGTGCCCGAGGAGGGTGGTCAGGAAGTCCCTTCACGTCAGCGAAGCCGTCTCCGAGATAGAGGTCGACGAAGGTGGCTTCAGAGATCGTGCTCATACGGTGGTCCTTCACCTTGATTAGAAGAAGGTCCAGGCAATGGTATTGGTGTCGCTCGAGCAGCTCGTTGAAGCTGTCATCCCGAGGATCTCACCGGTAGTGGCAGAGCCTCCGTTGATTGCCGTCGTGGTCTTCTGGTCTTTTGCGACCTTTGTGGCAAGCACGATGCAAGCGCTCTTCGGCAGGTTGGATTCGGTGATGGTGAAGGTCATGCCATTGCTCACGACGGTCACAGATCCGTTCCACTGGTTGACCAGGGTATTGCCATTCTTGCCCATGGTACCGGTGCCCTCGAGGTTGATGAGGGATGGAACCATATTGGCTCCGGACGTCCCGTAGCCGGCTGAGCCTTTGAGTTTTTTAGTGTTCGCGACCATGGTGCTGATGTTGCTCTGCTCGATCGCTGTGTCTGAGTTGCCGAGCATTGCCCAGGCGATTACGAGAATGAAGCCGAGTGCAACGGCGATCAGCATGAGCCAGAAAACGCCGTCAATCGAAAGAAAACCGCCTTGTTTTTTCGGGGAACGAATAGCCATGTCATTTACCTTTTTGACTGCTTAGAAATTTGCTGAGTCCATTACGCCACGGGCCATCTGGAAGATTCCGACTACGACCAGGATCATCAAAACGCCCATGCACACCGATGAAAATGCGATAAGGAACTTGGAGGTTGCCTCAACCTTTCGAAGGGTCTGCTCAAGCCAGCGGGATGCGAAATGCTCCATGGATTCGGCAAAGCCTTTGCGCACGGCCAGCACTTCCAGGTAATGAATGGCCATAGCGTCAGGAAATTTATGACCAGCAAGCTTCAGCGCTTGACCGAAGTTCTTGCCGGAGCGAACACCGTAGTGAATGGCGTCTAAGCGCTCTCGTAGCCATGGGGGAGCCCCCCGCTTGAGGATGGTCAGAGCGTCCAGCTGGTTGATGCCGCTGCGCAGCATCACTGACATGTTCATCAGAAAGATCGACCCATGAAGGACTTTGTAGATGCTCCATGGCGGTGCTGACTCCAGTTTCAGCCGCGCTTTCTGCAAGATCCTGCTCAACTGAATCTTCCAAGTAGGACTGGTTGGCTTAAGCGCAAGGCCGCAAAAGACAGGCAGTGTCAGGGTCGCGGTGAGAATGACGATCACCACCGAACCCAGGATGAAGAAGCCGTAATGGCTCACCAGATTTGAAAGGTGGTAGAGAAGCGCTGGTACTCCGGTCCAGGCATCTGGGTCTGAGCGTTTCGTCATCGACGGCACCATCCATAGTGCAATCACGTAAAGCAGTGCCCACATCAGACTCCAGGTCAAAGAAGGCATAGCAACCACCGACTGTATGAGTCGGGCAATTCGCTGACGTATCTCGATGATCCGCACACAGTCCCGGAATGCCTGAACCAGCTTGCCGGTCTCCTCACCGGTCTCAATGAGCGAGACTTCCTCGTAAGGCAGTCGGCGCCGGCAGGATTGGGCCAGGGACTTCCCTCCACGAACGGACATCGCGATCTCGGAGCAAACGATTGAAACTGGATGCAGTTCTTTACCGTCATTGCTGAAGGCCTTTTGCACTGTTTCAAGTGCTACCTCGATCGAAATACCGTCCTCGAGTACGCCCATCAGGCTCTCGTAGAACTGAATACGCTCCTTTTTTCCAAACTGGGCAGCGTAGAACCTGGCCACCCAGTCGCGTGTGGCCTCTTTGAGACCAGCGCTTAGATCCTGAAGTTGATCAAGCATGGCTGAGCTCCACCAACTGCCGGTCAAAGTCCAATGGGCCAATCAGTGTTTCAGCATGTCGCGGATCCACTGTGCCGGCTTTGATCTTTCTAATGGCGTGATCGATCTTGGTGATGCCGCCCATCTCCTTGACCCAGTGCCGGCGAGCAGCACTCGCTCCCTTCTCGGAGAAAATCTTCATGAAAAGCAGGTCTGTCATAAGGATCTCGGCCACTACGGTGCGGCCTGCCACCCCTAGATTTTTGCAATCAGGACACCCTGGGCCGACCAGGTTCACCTGGTCGATGATCTGGAGTTGCTCCAGTCGTTCAAGTAGGCCTTGGCTTACGCTATCGAGATGATTTCGCAGGGGCACGCAGCAGGACTGGCACAGCATAGGGAGAAGCGACTGATTGATGAGCCCCGTTGTCAGCGCTGGATCGGTCACCAGGTAATCTGGTACACCCATGTCGATAAGGCGCTGGAGTGACGCAACGGCGTTGTTGGTATGCAGCGTGCTCCAGACCAGGTGGCCAGTCATTCCGCCACTGTAAGCGGCTTGTGCGGACTCGAGATCACGAATCTCACCGTACATGAGCACGTCTGGATCAAGCCGTACCGAGTTTTTGATCCCTGCTTGCCAGCTTTCACTAGGTCCCAGCGGGGACTGGTTGGCTTTGAGTGGGTACTCGGGAGGATCTTCGATCGTGAGGATGTGGCGCGTGCCCTCGGTTTCTTCGAAGAGGAGATTCAGGTTGATCTGCAGCGACTTCGATTTACCGGATCCGGTAGGGCCGGTGATCAGATTGACGCCGTAGGGGAGGCTGCGCAGGCGTGCATATTGAGCAATCTGTTCAGGAAGAAAACCGAGATCCTCAAGCGATGCCTTCGACTCATCGTCGTAGAGCAGACGCATCACCATCAGCGGTCCATCGACTAACGGCCGGGTCGAAAGGCGAGCACCAAATAAACCGAGAGTTTCTACAAAGCTGCGGGCAACACGAGCATCTTGTGGGATGGTCGGCTGAAAGTGATCTTTGGTGACGTCGCACATGCTGTTGTACAGCGCAGAACACAGCTCCAGCCCCACGCCGCTTTTTTCCTGGGCTGCCTCCCACAGCAAGCCGTGGATACGATAAAAGATCTTGGTGATCTCATATCCGACCACGATGTGGATGTCGCTTGCTCCACGCTTGTGTGCGTCCGCCAAGATCCTTAGTGCATGCGCTTGGCGGACAGTATCGACTTGATCTGAACCGATGGTCTGGCTTGATGCTTGATAGATCGACTTGATATCGGTCATCGAGCAGGGCTTGATCACGTACTCGAACTGCTCATGCTCGAGCTTATCCATGAAGGCCATGACATGCGGGTCGGCCTGGTGCTGCGCTGAAATATGCAGTGTGCCGTCTTCGGTCAGGGCGCAGATCTGTCGCTGGTCGGGTTTGAGCTCGAAGCGTTCTCCCTGCGCGGTTAGCACAAGGCCAGAGAACTCGGAGGAGGTCGATATCGAACTCGCCAGTGGTGGGCTTTCTAAGATCGTCATGGACGCTGCTCCCACTGAGGTATGGCCTGGCCAGGTAGTGCTGTCGGGACCGCAGACACACCTGTTGGAGCTTGGTTTGAGAAGCCCAACTGGTAGCGCTTTCCTTTGCGCTCTACGGTTACTCCATCCAGGGAGACTTGGACCACCCGGTACCCACCAGGAATCTCCCTGCCGGCCGTAGTATCGAGCTCAATGCCTCCAGCAAATAGCAACGTTGCCTGCAGCTTCTTGGACGATCCGGAAATGGTCCGAACGACTGGTAGAGCTGGCTCGCCGGGCTCGCGAAGTATTGGCGTTGGCTGCGATGTCAGCCCTTCAAGTCCACCTACTGCAGTAGACGAGGCGGTCACAGCTGCGCCGATATCTCTTTCAGCTTTGGCACGCTCGGCCTGGGCTCTGTACAGAATCGTTTCGCTTTGTACCTTGCCGAGTTCACCCACGTTGATCCCAGAGAGATCGGGTGGAGATGCGGTCGCGTAAGAGCTGGCCAGGGCAAGCAAGCCAAGTAGCCATGAGTCATTTCGCATAGAGATCTCCTTTGACAGACCACATGAGGTGGCCAGCTTTGTATTCGGTCTTGATTTCGCGCAGCCGAAGGCCCTGGCTGGGCGCATCTCCGAGTGCGTCGTATGGAAGAACGCCGCTCACAACATCAAGCTGAAATTGCTTCCACTGCGGAGGTGGTGGAGGAGGGGGAGCAGGCTGCCCTGGAAGCGCCGGTTGTTGAGGCACGACGACAGGCACTTCTTTCAGCTTGGGTTCTTGTGAGAAGCGATGCAGCCAGGTTGAGAGGTCTGCAAGCGCGTCTATGGCGTCGATCAGAGGCTCATCGCCTGCAGCCGGCAGTGAAAGGCTGAACTGAAGGGTGGCTGAGTTACCTTCATCAAAGAACGCGGGGCGATCAGAGAAATATCCTTTGCTCGCATTGATGAGTTCTGCAGCGGTGCTGTTACCCGTCCGTTTGTAAGATGCTAGGACTTGATTCCCATCGCACTGGGCATCAGCGAAGGACCAGCCGGAGATGTTCAACGGCAGTTGGTACAGCACTTCGCTGCAACCCTGGATGAACGTTGTGACGGACGGCAGTGTTGCCCAAGGGTGATCGAGGGCCTGAGCTGGCTGTTGCGTCCCAGTCTCGGCTTGGAGTTTCTCCAGATCTGCCAGACGACGCTTCTCTGCTTCGATCAGTGCTTCTTGAGCGATCCTTTGCTTGTGAGCATTCCACTGCAACCAGCCGATGAAGGCCCCGCCGATCAGTAGGCCGATAATGCTCAGTTGCACTATCTCTGCTTTGGAGAGGCCGAACACCAGTGGCCTGAGGCGATACTCGCGCTTGAGCTTTGAGGGGTGTAGTAACTCCTCGACGTCTAGAGGAGTACCACCCATGCCGAACTCTGTTGGCAGATACCAGGCTTTGAACTCAATGCCACGACTGCGTTGCTGAGAGACTCGCTTGCGAACTTCCGCCTCAGTACCCATGACGTCGCAACCCGGGATGACGCCTCCGTCATGCACCGCGACGACAGCGAAGCGATCATCCTCATCTGACACACGCCAGGCTGCTACCCATGACTCGCCCAACTGGCCTGCCAAGGTTGAGGCCAGCGAGTACATTCCTTTCGTCACACCATCGTTTCGGGAGACGAAACCCGCTTGGATAGTCCGCGTAGATCGTCTAATGGTGACAATGTCGAGCTGGTTTTCCTTGCCGAATTGCCGGGCTTCCTTCATGTAGCCGGTGACACTATCTAGCGGCTGCCAACGGAGCCCGGTCACGAATGTGTAGCCGCCGTGTGACAGCAGCTGTACTCGAGATCGGATTGTCTTCGGCGCAGGGGCTTCTGAACTCATGATCAGGCCCTTACAACGTATGGCAGGCACGCATAGGAGGCCTGCAGAAGGTTGAGGGGACGGTATTGATAGCCTGAGCTGTGACAGGAACCGGTGAAGGCTGGCTTTGGGTACTGGCGCCTAAGTCGTCAGGCAGCATCACAGGTGTTACCAGGACAACGAGAGCCGAATGATCGCTACTGCGTGTACGGCTGCCACCCAGACCGAAGAAGCTGGCATCACCAACGCCTGTTTTGTTCGCGTTCTCGGTGTTCTCTTCGAAGCCAGTGAGAACCAGCGTCTGACCTGAGCGCAGTAGGACCTTGGGCGCTGCGTTCTTGGTGTCGAAGTCAGCAGTTTGGACACTGGAACCATTGCTGGTGAACGTCGTGAACGTTGGCTTGCTGCTCATGCTGATGCTGATCATCAGCAACATGTTGTCTCGGTCGATGATCTTCGGCAGCAGCATCATGTTGAAGCCACTGGTGATTGTTGCAGGCGTGAGAGAGGTGCTGGATCCGACCGATGCCGTGGTGGTGGTAGAGCTGGAGGCCACGTAACTTTTTACGTTGCCAATTTGGATAGGCGCCGGCTGTAGATTCAGGGTGGTGATGGAAGGCGAGCGAACGTCCGAGATTCGACCCTGTTCTGAAAGGGCTTGGATTACGGCGCTGGAACCGGCCCAGGGCGAACTGGACGTGTCGAGGATACTGACAGAGCCGGAGATGGCATCGGTACTGATACCGGCGACCTTATTGGCGAGAGAGAGCCCCCACTTTCCTGAGACCGACTTGTAGACGGCTTTCCAGTTGACAGCGGTCTGGTCGCGATCGGTGAAGTTGACTTCGAAGATCTTGACGTTGAACAGCACCTGCCTGGTGATGTTTCGGTTTGTACTCTGCAGGTAGCTTGCGATGCGGTTGAGGACCTCAGGACGGTCACTTACGGTCAGCGTACCAGTCGAGCGCGAGAGGAAAATCCGCCCAGCAGGCTGGGTGCTGAGCATGGCTTTGACGTTATTCTCGATGTCGCTGAGCAGCGATGTTTTGATCTGAACCGTTGTGCTTTGGTTACTGCCGGAGTCTCCCGATGCTCCAGTGCCAGACGAAGTGCCACTGGATCCGTTAGACCCACTCCCTGTCGAGGTGATCAACCCGGACTTGACGACACTTTCGATGACCTGGTCGTCACCAAAGGCCCAGACGTCGAAGGTCCTGGTGTCGAAGTAGGTGATTCGAGCACCCTGCAGCTGGGGATCGTAGTGCCAGGAAAGGCCCAAGCGAGACGTGACCTGGTTCAACAGTGCTGAGACTGGGCCGGAGAACTTGATTCCACTGATCAGGCCAGGTGTACCCGACAGCAATTCGCTCTCTAAGCTTCTTGCGCCGCTAGGAAGGCTGCCTGCCAGCCCGGTTGGCATCAGCGCAGCCAAGTTATCCGGATTGCTCATGTTGACGGCAGGAGGAGCCGCAGCGGCGCTGCTGTTGCCGGGGCGGGAGGACAAGATGGATGGGTTTAGCGCATCGGGTGCGACAACCACCGGCAGACCGGTTTCTCGCGTGATGAACTGAGCGACTTCAGAGAGAGAAACCGTCGATGCCGGTCGATAGGCAATGTCCCTGTCGAGATTCAGAGGGAGACCACGCTTGGTCACCAGTGGTTGGGTCGACACCCAGGGTTTTTCACTGAAAATGACGGTATCTCGAGCGGGCTCGGGCTGTTGGTTTTGGAGGTAGCCGTTGTACTGGCGAGCGGTTGACGCCTCGTTCTCTGCGCGACTCGCGGAGTCGTTCACGCGCTGCACGGCGCAGCTGCTGATCAGGGGTAAGGTCACAAGGACCGCGGCCCAGCGAAACCGGAACAATGGAGTCATTTTTTCTTTCTCTCAGCGATATGTATGAGCCGCTGTGCAGCGCTGCCATCGACTACGAATGAGCGCGGCGCTTTGTCGTAGAGAGGGAACACCTGCTTGATTGCTTCTTCGAACGAGCCTTCAAAGTGCAATGGAGCAGCAATTGGGTAGTCCAGGTCCTCCTGCTCCCACAGCAACGTCCAGTTGGCCTTCTGTGCCCAGGCTTCAACGCTCTGGCGAAGAGTTGATCCGGTACTGGCCGTCCAGATCTCCGACAGAGGCTTTGCAGGCAC
>NZ_JBJJLO010000104.1:0-24110 GCF_046230915.1 Pseudomonas sp. KCJK8993 | reverse complement strand
GGCACCCTGACCTTCATGGTCGGGGCCAGCGTCGAGCTGTTCGCCACCCTGCAGCCGGTACTGGCGCAGATGGGCCGCAATATCGTGCACTGTGGCGAGGTGGGCACCGGGCAGATCGCCAAGATCTGCAACAACCTGCTGCTGGGCATCTCGATGATCGGCGTCAGCGAAGCCATGGCCCTGGGTGATGCCCTGGGTATCGACACCAAGGTGCTGGCCGGGATCATCAACAGCTCCACCGGGCGTTGCTGGAGCTCCGACACCTACAACCCGTGGCCGGGAGTGATCGAGACCGCGCCCGCAGCGCGCGGCTACACCGGTGGTTTTGGCGCCGAACTGATGCTCAAGGACCTGGGGCTGGCCACCGAGGCCGCCCGCCAGGCCCACCAGCCGGTGGTGCTGGGCGCGGTGGCCCAGCAGCTGTACCAGGCCATGAGCCAGCGTGGGGAAGGTGGCAAGGACTTCTCGGCCATCGTCAACAGCTATCGCAAGCCGCAGTGACCCTCTGCGTGGCGGGGGCCAAGCCCTCGCCACGAATACCGTCTCATGATCGCAGCCCTCCGAATGGGGGCGTTTCCGGGAATCCGCGTCGGGCGGCTTCCCGTTTTTTTTGCCCGCTCAGTTGGGCCGGCCAGCCGGAGTGCGCGCTGGTGGATTGAGGCGGGTATCGAGGCCGAAGCGCTCCTGGATCACTACCTGGTACAACCCCTTGGCCAACAGCGGGTTGATCAGGATGTTCCAGCTGTGGCGCGAAACCGAGGAAGGCACCAGCACGAAGGGATGCTCGGCTAGCAACTGGTCGGCGAATTGCTGCTGGCCGGCGCTGGGAATGCCCGGCACCAGCCAGTTGGGATTGGGCACGCTGCCTTCGTCCAGGCGGTAGATGGTCGACGGGTCGTGGATCAGCGCCCCGGTCAGCACATGGGGCACCTGGTCGAGCGCGGCAAAGCCCTTGTGCACGGCCACCTCGAGGATCGCCGTGGCAGGGTCGGCGCTGCCGTACACGGCCTTGACCCCCTTGGAGTTCCAGCGCCCGCCACACAACTCGGCGCCGATGCCGCTGTCCCAGCTGTCGGCGTGCTGCGCGGCGTCCAGGCGCCAGAAGTGCACGGCACTGCCGCCGGGGACGCTGATCACTGATAGACCCCGTATTCCAGGCGGGTGAGGAACTCATCCACCAGCTCGAAGCCGATGGGGTTGGTCAGCAGGTCCACCGGCTTGTGGCCGTCCAGGGCCATCACCGGCTTGGCCATCCACTCCTGGGCCTGTTCGCTGCTGCCGAAGATCTCCTGGGCCTTGGACAGGACCTGGGCGAAGCGCACCGCCCGGGCACTCTGCTCCGGGTTCAGCGGTTCGTCGGGGGTCTTCAGGCGCCGGTGCAGGGTGCGCTCGGACAGGCCGATGATCTTGGCCAGGACCTGTTCGTCCTTGAGCATGGGCACCGAAGAGACGAACTTGACGATTGCCGCCAGCGGAATGCCTTCCTCGGTCAGGCGATAGATGGAGATGCGGTCGTCGAAGCGCGCCCGGCCACCGAGCAGGATCTGCGAGGTCCGATCCTTCAATACGGGTTTGCCGCGTCGTTTCACGGCGATGTCGCTACCGGTCATTGCAACCATGGGCGTGACTCCTGCCTTTGCCATTTGGCAGGGATTATAACGACATTTGGCAAATTGCGCCGAACCGGGCGTCGCCAGGCCGGGTGGACCGGCCGGACGCGGCCTCGCCTCGTACGGCAGGACTCAGGCGAACACGAAATACTTGCGCACGGTCTGCACCACTTCCCAGGTGCCGCGCATGCCGGGCTCGACCACGAAGATGTCGCCGGCTCGCAGGTGGATCGGCTCCTGGCCATCCGGGGTGATCACGCAGTAGCCCTCCTGGAAGTGGCAGTACTCCCACTTCTCGTAGGCCACCCGCCACTTGCCCGGGGTGCAGATCCAGGTGCCCATGATCTTGCTGCCATCCTCGCTGGTGTAGGCGTTGAGGTTGACGGTATGGGGATCGCCTTCGAGTTTTTCCCATTTGCAGGCGTCGAGGACCGGCAGTGGATGGGTGTCGCGCAGAACGGTGATGGGCTTGGACATGCTGTGCTCCTGGCAGGCCGCGAACTGGAAAGCGCACCCTATAGCTCAAGGCGCCAGGGGGGATGCCTGGACTCGACACCCAGGTATCCAGAAACGCTGCGCCGCAAGCGTGAAGCTGCGTGCAGGCTTGAAAGATTCATCCGCCAAACCAAGCTTTATTGGCAGATTTTGCGAAACATCCAGGATTGCCCGCGTTATTTCGCAAGAATCTTTACCGGCTTCGCTCGTATCATTCAGTCCGGACCGACCTATGAGCCGCACCCATGGAAAACACTCCCCGCTGGTGGGATATCAGCCCACCCTTGAGCACCGCGACCCCGACCTGGCCGGGGGATACCCCATTCCAGGAGGAGCGCGTCTGGCAGTTCGGGCCCGAGTGCCCGGTGAATGTCGGGCGTATCACCCTGTCCCCCCACACCGGCGCCCATGTCGATGCGCCGTTGCATTACCGCCCTGACGGCTTGCCCATCGGCGAAGTACCGCTGGATGTGTACATGGGCCCGTGTCGGGTCCTGCACTGCCTGGGCAGCGGCCCGCTGGTACAACCCGAGGACTTGCTCGGGCGCCTGGACGACCTGCCCCGGCGAGTGCTGCTGCGGACCTATCGTGAGGCTCCGCTGAGTGCCTGGGATCCTGACTTCACCGCCGTCGCCCAGGCCACCATCGACTTGCTGGCCAGCCTCGGCGTACGCCTGGTGGGCATCGACACGCCCTCCCTGGACCCGCAACAGTCCAAGACCATGGACGCCCACAATGCCGTGGCCCGGCATGGCATGGCCATCCTCGAAGGGGTAGTGCTCGACCAGGTGCCCGAAGGCGACTACGAACTGATTGCCCTGCCACTGCGCTTCGCCCACCTGGACGCCAGTCCGGTGCGGGCGATCCTGCGCCCGTTGGCCGATTGATTCCTACAATAACTAATACGGCGGGCCACTCGCGCACCCTTGCCCAGGCAAGGTGCCGGACCCAGCCGACCGAGGCGAGGAGCCCACGCGATGAGCCAATGTCCCTTTTCAAGCAACCCGCCGGATGAATGGCATAACGCCCAGCTGAATTTCTCCGACTCCATGAGCTACGGCGACTACCTGGACCTGGGGCGCATCCTCAGCGCCCAGAACCCCTTGTCGCCAGACCACAACGAAATGCTGTTCATCATCCAGCACCAGACCTCCGAGCTGTGGATGAAGCTGATGCTCCACGAACTCAAGGCCGCCCGCGAGCAGGTGCGCCAGAGCCAGCTGGCGCCGGCGTTCAAGATGCTGGCGCGGGTCTCGCGGATCTTCGACCAGCTGGTGCATGCCTGGGCGGTGCTGGCCACCATGACCCCTTCGGAATACAAGTCCATTCGCCCGTACCTGGGCCAGTCCTCGGGCTTCCAGTCGTTCCAGTACCGCGAGATCGAATTCATCCTCGGCAACAAGAGCGCGGCCCTGTTGCGCCCCCATGCCCACCGCCCGGAACTGTTGCAGGCGCTGCAGGAGTCCATCGCCACGCCATCGCTGTACGACGAGGCGATCGCCCTGATGGCCCGCAGCGGCCTGGCCATCGATTCGCAGCGCCTGGCGCTGAACAGCACCAGCACCACCCAGCATGATCCGTCGGTGGAGGCGGCCTGGCGCCAGGTGTACGCCGAGCCTGCGAAGTACTGGGACCTGTACCAGCTGGCGGAAAAGTTCATCGACCTCGAAGACTCCTTCCGCCAGTGGCGCTTCCGCCATGTGACCACCGTGGAACGGATCATCGGCTTCCAGCCCGGCACCGGCGGCACCGAAGGCGTGGGCTACCTGCGCAAGATGCTCGATACCGTGCTGTTCCCCGAGTTGTGGCGCGTACGTTCACCGCAATGATCCAGGCCAACGCCCCGCCAGCCGGGGCGTTTTTCATCGACCGGCCAGCAGGTGACCGGCCAGGTTCCCGGGGTTAAAGTGGTCGCCCTTCAGGCGGACTTTCACTTGCCCAGGCAGACCACATGGCCCAGATATTCGAACTCGAGACCCTGAACATGCGGCTCAACGACCCGGAGTTCCAGGCGTTGGACCTGCATCAGCGCATCCAGCGCGCCCTGTGCGGGCTGATCCTCGATGGCGCCCTCGACCCGGGGTTGAAGCTGCCGGCTACCCGGGTCCTGGCCAAGTCCCTGGGGGTGTCGCGCGATACCGTGGAGAACGCCTATGTGCAGTTGCAGCGCGATGGCTTCATCGTCCGCCGCGAAGGTTCCGGCAGCTATGTCAGCCAGACCATCGGTGCCCAGCTGCGCGGCGCGGCGCGTCGACGCCTGCGCTGGCAGGAGCCGCCGGCCAGCGCCCGGGAGCCGGGTTCGGGCCTGAGCCGCCGGGGGCGGGTGCTGTTCGAGCGCGGTGGGGGCAGCGACCAGCAAGTGGTCCGTGCCTTTGCCACGGGCCTGCCGGAAACCCGCAGCTTTCCGCTGGCGGCCTGGGAGCGCCTGCAGCGCCAGGTGCTCAAGGAGTCCCGCGCGACGGTGCTGCTGCATGGCGATCCGCAAGGCGCCGAGCCGCTGCGCAAGGCCATCGCCGCCTACCTCAACCTGGAGCGCGGGGCCAAGGTTGCGCCGGGCCAGATCCTGGTGTTGAGCAGTACCCGCCAGGCGCTGTTTCTGTGTGCCCAGCTGCTAGTGGATGCGGGCAAGCCGATCCTGATGGAGAACCCCGGCTACTTCGGCGCCCGCAAGGCCTTCGAAGCCGCCGAGGCGCGGATCGTGCCCATCGATGTCGACGACCAGGGCCTGCGCACCGATTTGCTGCGGGCCGACCGCAGCGGCGCCCCGTGCGTCTATGTGACGCCATCGCACCAGTACCCCAGTGGCGCCACCCTGGCCCTGGAGCGCCGGCTGGAATTGACCCGCTGGGCCGCCGAGCATCAGCGCTGGATCATCGAGGACGACTACGACAGCGAGTTCCACTACGACGGCTTGCCCACCGCCTGCGTCCAGGGCCTGGACCCCTACCAGCGGACGCTGTACATCGGCACCTTCAGCAAGACCCTGTACCCCGGCCTGCGCATGGGCTACATGGTCCTGCCCGAGGAGTTGGTGGCACCCTTCAGCGCGGCCCGCAGCATCATGGACGGCCACACGCCGCAGATCCTCCAGCTGACCCTGGCGCGGTTCATGGAGGAGGGGCACTACAACGCTCACGTGCGGGCCATGCGCAAGCTCTACGCCGGCCGCCGGCAGGCCATGCTCGAGGCCATCGAGCGCCATCTGGCGGGCATTGCCCGGGCCATGCCGCCGCCAGGCGGCTTGCAGATCCCCTGCCTGCTGGAGCCCGGCTGGACCGAGCACGAGACCCAGCGCCGGGCGGCCGCCATCGGCCTGCAGCTGCCCGGGCTCAGCCGGCTGTATGCCGGCGAACACCAGGAGCAAGGCTGGCTGCTGGGTTATGCGTCCTTGAGCGCCCACGAAATCGATGCCGCCATGGCGCGCCTGGGCCAGGTCCTGCGAACCCCTTAGCCAGCCTCAGGAGCGCGCGTTGCTGGCGCTGAAGCGGCAATACCGGCCATGGATCAGCAGGTGGGCGGCCAAGCCGGCCAGCAGCCCCCAGAATGCCCCGCCGATGCCCAGCAAGGTGACATTGGCCGCCGTGGCGAGGAAGGTGATCAGCGCGGTTTCCCGGGTCCTGGCATCGGCCATGGCGTTGCCCAGGCTGCCGCCGATGGCGCCCAGCAGCGCCAGGCCCGCCAGGGTGCCGATGAACGTCTTGGGCAGCACCAGGAACAGGCTGGCCAGGGTCACGCCGAAGGTCCCCACCAGGACGTACAGCAGCCCGCAGGCGATGCCGGCGAGGTAGCGCTTGCCCGGGTCCGGGTGGGCATCCTTGCCGGTGCAGATGGCGGCGGTGATCGCCGCCACGTTGACGGCATGGGCACCGAACGGCGCCATCAGCAGCGAGCCCAGCCCGGTGAGCCAGAGCAGCGGGTTGGCGCTGGTGGCGAAGCCATCGTTGCGCAGCACCAGCATGCCCGGCATGTACTGGCCGGTGAGGGTGATGACGAACAGTGGCAGCGCCACCCCGAGCAGGGCCTGGACGGAGAATTGCGGAGCGGTGAACAGCGGTGTCGCCAGGCTCGGCTGCAAGGCGCCGAAGTCGATCCGCTGCTGGGCCACCAACAGGCCCAGGCCGATGAGCAGGATACCCACCACGGCGAACCGCGAGGTGAAGCGCCGCAGCAGTGCATAGGACACCAGCAGCACGATCACCAGCCAGGGATCGCTGCTGGCGCCGCCAAAGGCATTGATCCCGAACTGCAGCAGGATGCCGGCCAACAAACCTGCGGCGATCCCCTGGGGAATCAGCCGCACCAGCTTGTCGAAGGCCCCGGACAGGCCCAGGAGCATGAAGCCCAGGGCCGAGACCATGTAGGCGCCGATCGCTTCGGCATAGGGCGTGCCGGGCAGCACCGTGGCCAGGAACGCCGCCCCGGGTGTCGACCAGGCGGTGATGATCGGGGCCCGGTGGCGCAGGCTCAGCCAGAGCCCGGTGACGCCCACGCCCACAGACACCGCCCAGACCCAGGAGGCGGTCTGGGCCGGCGTCAGGTGGGCCAGTTCAGCGGCCTGGAGCACCAGGACGAAGGTCCCGCCATAGTTCACCAGCACCGAGATCAGCGCCGCCACCGTGGGGGAAAAGAAATCGCTCGGCCTCAGGCCCGCGGTCGTTCTGCTCATATGCCACTCTCCATCCAGGAACCGGTTCCCGGGCCGATATCGCCGGGAAGAGGGCCGATTCTAGAGAGTGCGTGGCCTGGAGGTTCAGGCCGCTTATGCCGATGGTGGCAGACCACTTTGCCCGTGGGCAAAAAAAGCCCGGCCTTGGAGCAAGGCCGGGCTTGGCTTTGCACAGGGGCCTGCACGCGGCCCCTGATGGCTCAGCGCAGGGCCGGTTGGCTGGCTTTCTTCGCCTGGCTCAGGCGGTAGAACACCCAGATCAGCGCGATCCACACCGGGATCGCGTACACCGAGGCGCGGATCGGCGGGATCATCAGCATCACGCCGATGATCATGACCATGAAGGCCAGGCACAGGTAATTGCTCAGTGGCGACCAGAAGGCCTTGAACGAAGGCACCACGCCTTGCTCGGCCATGGCCTTGCGAAAGCGCAGGTGGGTCAGGCTGATCAGCGCCCAGTTGATCATCAGGGCGGCCACCACCAGGGCGAACAGCAGCTCCAGCGCCTCGTGCGGAGCCAGGTAGTTGACCAGCACGCAGAGCAGGGTGATCAGCGCCGAGATGCCCAGGGCCAGCACCGGTACGCCCTGCTTGTTGAGCTTCATCAGCGCGCGCGGGGCATCGCCCTGTTCGGCCAGGCCGTAGAGCATGCGGCTGTTGCAGTACACGCCGCTGTTGTACACCGAGAGCGCCGCGGTCAGGACCACGAAGTTCAAGACCTGCGCCGCAGCGTCGCTGCCGATCAGGGCGAAGATCTTCACGAAGGGGCTGCTGCTGTAGGAGTCGCCGCCGGTGTTGAGGCTCACCAGCAACTCGTCCCACGGGTACAGCGACAAGAGCACCGCCAGGGCGCCGACGTAGAAGATCAGCACCCGGTAGACCACCTGGTTGATGGCCTTGGGAATCACTTTGCGTGGCTCGGCGGCTTCGGCGGCGGTGATGCCCACCAGTTCCAGGCCACCGAAGGAGAACATGATGAAGGCCATGGCCATGAGCAGGCCGGTGCCGCCGTTGGGGAAGAAACCGCCATGGGACCACAGGTTGCTCACCGAGGCCTGGGCGCCGCCGCTACCGCTGAACAGCATGTAGCAACCCAGCACGATCATGCCGACGATGGCCGCCACCTTGATGATGGCGAACCAGAACTCGGCCTCGCCGTAGAACTTCACGTTCATCATGTTGATCAGGTTGACCAGCACGAAGAACACCGCCGCGCTGACCCAGGTGGGGATTTCCGGCCACCAGAACTGGATGTACTTGCCCACCGCCGTGAGCTCGGCCATGCCCACCAGCACGTACAGCACCCAGTAGTTCCAGCCGGAAAGGAAACCGAAGTAGCCGCCCCAGTATTTGTGGGCGAAATGGCTGAAGGAGCCGGCCACCGGCTCCTCGACGATCATCTCGCCCAATTGGCGCATGATCAGGAAGGCAATGAATCCGGCAATCGCATAACCCAGGATCATCGAGGGTCCGGCGGACTTCAGGACCCCGGCCGAGCCGAGGAAGAGTCCGGTGCCGATCGCCCCGCCCAGGGCGATCAGCTGAATATGGCGGTTCTTCAAGCCACGCTTGAGTTCACCCTGCTTCAAGGTCTGATCCACTAACTTGCGCTCTCTTCTAGTTGTTATCAGGACCGCTACCCGGATGCAGGCAACGGTCGCGTCTTATGTCGACGGGATCAGATATTACTCCGCGTCAAGCTCCCGTAGTAAAGCCGAACATGCCCAAGTCCCTGTTCTTGCTGCCATCTGCCGCTGGGCCGACCTGTGGTCGGGGCGGTGTCCGGTGTCCTGGCAGGGCGTTGGGCGATCGCCGGTGGAGTCAGTTGGTGCTGTCGGTGAAGCGCTCGTAATACAGCTGGACGTGCTCCAGGCCCTGTTGCTGCTGCCAGGCGCGGATCGAATCGACCATCGGCGGTGGCCCGCAGACGTACATGTCGGCCTCGCTGGTGCGCAGCTCCTGGGTGTCGAAATGTTCGCTGATGTAGCCGCGCTTGCCGGTCCAGGCCGGATCGGCATCGCTGATCACCGGGGTGAAGCGAAACCCGGGCAGGCGCTCGCCGTAGGCCTGGATGCGCTCCAGCTCGCACAGGTCGGCGCTGTGGCGCACTCCGTAGTACAGGTGCACCGGTTGCTGGCAGCCTTGCTCGACGATCTGCTCGAGCATCGCCAGCAACGCCGACAGCCCCGTGCCGCCGGCCACCAGCAGCAGCGGGCGGCTGACCTGGCGCAGGTAGAAGGCGCCCAGCGGCGCTTCCAGTTCCAGGCTGTCGCCCACCTGGCAACGTTCGCGGATGTAGTTGCTCATCGCCCCGTCGGGCAGCAGGCGGATCAGGAACTGCAACGGCTGGCCCGCCGCCGGGCGGTTGGCGAAGGAATAGGCGCGGCTGGTGCCGGTGCCGGGGATGCCCAGGCGGGCGTACTGGCCGGGCAGGAAGTCCAGCGGGACCGGGTTGGCGCCCAGGTCCAGGCGCAGGATGGCCGTGCTGTCCGAAACCTGGCGCACCTCCTGGACCGAGGCATGGTAGCGCACCGGCTCGGCGGCGTGGCACAGGCTGGAATCGAAGTCGAAGTAGAACGCCGCGTCGGACTGCACCCGGGTCTGGCAACTGAGCATCTTGCGTTGTGCCAGGTCCTGGGCCGACAGCGCCTCCTCGTCCACGTAGTCCTGGCTGTATTGGCCCGACTCGCAACGGCCCTGGCAGGTGCCGCACACCCCCTCGCGGCAATCCAGGGGGATCTTGATGCCGTTGCGCAGGGCGGCGTCGAGCAATATTTCATTGGCGTGCACCGGGAAGAACAGGGTCTTGCCGTCGGCGAAGCTGAACGCGACCTTGTGCGTCATGGGGAATATCCGTCGAGTCAGAGGTGGTAGAAATCCAGCACCGAGTTGATCTGGTCGTTGAGCAGCAGCACGTGCTTGCGCTGGATCAGCCAGCTCTCGCCGTGGGGCTTGAGGTCATAGGTGGCGTGACCGTAGAACTGCTCGGAGGTGGCCAGGCGGAAGAACAACGTGTGCCAGTTCAGGCGAACCTGCAGCAGCTCTTGCTCGCCTGGGGCGATGCGCAGGTTGCTGACCGTGTGCAGGGTGCGCGGCATCGGGATGGTGGACGCGGCCTTGCCGGTGCGCAGGCGGAACACCCGGTCCTCCAGGCCCGAGCGGTTGCTGTAGTAGATCAGCGACATGCCGCGCTTGGGGTCCTGGGTATAGACGTGCTCGGAGTCCCACTGCGGCAGGTGGAACACGCTGTCCGGGGCGAACAGTTGCAGGTAGGCGTCCCAGTCCTGGGCGTCGCACAGCTCGGACTTGCGATAGAAGAATTGTTCGATGCGGTATTGCAGTTGCGCATTCATGGTCATACCTCCCGCAGTTTCAGGGACCGGCGCTGCAGGCCGTCGAGGAGAAAGCGCTGCCAGTTCCCGTGCTGGTTGACGTACAGCCCTTCATGGGTGATCTCGGTGCCGGTCATGGCCGGCTGGATATCCAGGGTCCGGGTGTTGGCGGTCGGCCCGGTGGCCCAGCGATGATGGCCACGGGAGACATCGCTCCAGCGCTCCAGGCGCGCCTGGAAACCACGTTGGGCCTCGCGGAACTCCACCAGGTCGTCCGGGGTGCCCATGCCCGAGACGTTGAAGAAGTCCTCGAACTGGCGTATGCGGTTTTCCCGGTCGGCGTCGCTTTCGCCCTTGACCCCGATGCACTGGCTGATGATCTCGGTCTTGTTCCAGGCCATGGGTCGGATGATGCGCAGTTGCGAGCTGATCTGGTCGAGGAAGAACAGGCTGGGGTAGATGTTCAGGTTGCGCAGGCGATGCATCATCCATTCGGCCCGGGCCTGGCCGTACTCCTCCACCAGGCGCGGCATGATGCTGGCGTAGCCGGAGCGCACCGCCGGGTTGGGCATCTCGCTGAACAGCACGCTGTGGCCGTTGGCGAAGGCGAACCAGCCGTCGTCGGTGGCGGCGTCGCCGGCGCCGAGCTTGCTGTAGTCCAGGGTGGCGCTGGCGGTGCCGGCCTCGCTGTTGACCTGCTGGCGATGCTGCACCGTGGCCACGTAGTTGTAGTGCACGGTGCTGACGTGATAACCGTCCAGGCCGTTCTCGTTCTGCAGTTTCCAGTTGCCGTCGTAGGTATAGGCGGACTTGCCCGGCAGCACTTCCAGCTCACCGGTGGGCGATTGGGCGACCATCATGTCGAAGAAGATCCTGGCGTCGCCGAGGAAGTCTTCCAGGGAGTCTTCGCCGCTCGCGTCCAGGCTGATGAACACGAATCCCTTGTAGCTGTCGATCCGGGCTTTCTTCAGGCCGCGGGTGGCCTTGTCGAAATCCTCGGCGTACTCGCCGGGGGCCTTGACCTTCACCAGGCGGCCGTCGCTCTTGTAGCACCAGGCATGGAAGGGGCAGGTGAAGGTCGACTGGTTGCCCTTGCCGACCCGGGTCAGGGTGGTGCCGCGGTGCTGGCAGGCGTTGACCAGCGCATTGAGCCGGCCCTCGCCGTCGCGGGTGATGATCATCGGCTGGCGTCCGGCCCGCATCGTGACGAAGTCGTGGTTGTTGGGCAGTTCGCTTTCGTGACAGGCGTAGATCCAGTTCTTCTCGAAGATCAGCTCCATCTCCAGGTCGAACAGCTCGGGCTCGGTGAACATCTCCCGGGCGATGCGGAACACCCCGTCAGCGGGGCGAAAATCCAGGCAGCCGTGGATGAACTCCTGCCATTGCTCGACGCTTCTTGCACCACTCATGGTCGGTACCTTTTTATTCAGGCCAATCGGTACGGTCATTAGAGTGAGAGCGGGGCAGGGGTGGCTATCCGCTTAGTCGGCCAAGCGCATCCACAAATTGGCCAGGGTGCCTGTTGTCACGGTCGAGCGCGGGAGGTTGGGTGAAAGTCCCCGGCGGCGCCCCATGTGGCGGCTATAGGGTGGGGCATTTCTACACGGCAGGTGGCTGCACGGTCGTGAACACGACCCGGATGGCCGGGCGGTTTATCCACTTAGTCGGTTATTGTTATCCACTGGGTTGGCAGCTTCGCCGGTTGGCGCAAAACTTGCCCTGCCAGACAAGACGCGCCGTCAGAGCGCGCTAAAGAAAAATTGCCGTGGGTGTGCCGTGATGAACAACAAGGCTGATGGGCAGTTGCGCGATATTCGCGTCGATCACTACGACCTCGAAGGCGCCAGGCGCTGGATGTCGGGCATCTGCGGCCCGCATCGCCTGGAGACCGCCACTCCGGAACGGATCCGTTTCCGCCACAGCGCCCATGTGCTCAGGTCGCGGGCCACCACCCTGGGCATCATCGAGTACGGCACCGACGTGGTGGTGGATATCGAGGATATCGAGCGCTTCAGCAGCTACAGCCTGAGCTTGCCGCTGTGTGGCCAGCAGGAACTGAGCAAGGACGGCCGCCTGTTGCGCTCCGACAGCGCCCATGGGGTGATCATCGCCCCCAATGAAAGCCAGGCGCTGGCCATCTCCGGCGACTGTCGCAAGCTGCAGGTGGTGATTTCCCGGCCGGCCATGAGCGAGGCCCTGGAGGCCCTGCTGCAACGACCGCTGCAGCAGCCGCTGCGCTTCGAGCCGGGCATGGATGCGTTGCATGGCGCGACCGCTTCCTGGTGGCGCATGGCCCGGCACTTCCTCGGCGAACTGGCCCAGGGCAACGCGCTCTACGAGCAACTGGCCTTCACCCGGGAAATCGAGAACTCGCTGATCAAGGGCCTGATCCTGGCCCAGCCCAACAACTACTCCAGCGAGTTGCGCCAGGTGCTCGGGCTCAAGCTGCCGCATTACCTGGTGCGGGCCCGCCAGTACCTGCAGGAGCATGCCCGCGAGGCGGTGCGCCTGGAGGACCTGGAAGCCGCCGCCGGAGTCTCGCGCTACAAGCTGTTCGAGGCCTTTGGCAAATACTTCGCGCTGTCACCGATGGCCTATCTCAAGCGCCATCGGCTCAACGGCGTGCGCCAGGAAATCCTCGAGCAAGGCGCGGCGCGCAACATCTCCGAGATCGCCCTGGGCTGGGGGTTCACCCACCTGGGGCGGTTCTCCGCCGAGTACCGCAAGCTGTTCGACGAAGCCCCGAGCGCCACGGCCCAGCGCCATCCGACCCGCGGCTGAGCGGAGGCGCGGCGGTCATTTGCGTGGCACCAGGTCCAGCAGGTTGTTCTGTTCCTTGATCTTCTGCAGGACGATTTCCGAACGGATGTCGGTGACCCCGCTGGCGCGGTTCAGGTGATTGACGATGAAGTCCGAGAAGTGCCTGAGGTTGCGTGCCTGGATACGCAGCACGTAGTTGCTGGCGCCGGTGATCACGTAGGCGGCCATCACCTCCGGCCACTGCTGGACCTTGGCGATGAAGGTCTCGTGCCAGCCTTCCACATCCTGGCGCAGGGACACGTGGACGATGGCCTCCAGTTCGATGCCCAGGCGTTCGGCGTCGAGCTGGGCGCGGTAGCCGCTGATGATGCCTTCGTTCTCCAGCAGGCGCAGCCGGCGCAGGCAGGCCGAAGGCGACAGGGCGACTTTCTCGGCCAGTTCCTGATTGCTGATGCGCCCGTCCTGTTGCAGGTGATGGAGGATGCGCAAGTCGGTGGCGTCGAGAATCATGGCTGGCATAAATCCACGTTTTTTATTGAAGGTTTAGAATTTAATTCGAGATTAGTACGGGATTACGCCGCACTTTGCACGAAAATTCTCCATCGCTTCGTTCATTATTTTCCGGGTTTATCCATTGCCGACGCCCTGCGCTCCCGCTCGGGACGGGCAGGGCACTGACCAAGACAGGACTTCCAATGATCGATAAAAACCACTGCCTGCGTCTCGATGAACAAGATGCCCTGGCGCCCTTGCGCCAGCGCTTCGCCTTGCCCGAGGGGGTCATCTACCTCGACGGCAATTCCCTGGGCGCGCGTCCCGTGGCCTCCCTGGAGCGGGCCCGGCAGGTGATCGAGCAGGAGTGGGGCGATGGCCTGATCCGCAGTTGGAACAGCGCCGGCTGGCGCGACCTGTCCCAGCGCCTGGGCGATCGCCTGGCGCCGCTGATCGGCGCCGATGCCGGGGAAGTGGTGATCACCGACACCACCTCGATCAACCTGTTCAAGGTGCTCAGCGCCGCCTTGCGGGTCCAGGCCGAGCGCGCGCCCGAGCGCCGGGTGATCGTCTCCGAAAGCAGCAACTTCCCCACCGATTTGTACATCGCCGAAGGCCTGACCCAGCTGCTCCAGCAGGGCTATTCGCTGCGCCTGGTGGACAGCCCCGAACAGGTGCCGGCGGCCATCGACCAGGACACCGCGGTGGTGATGCTCACCCACGTCAACTACAAGACCGGCCACATGCACGACATGCAGCGACTGACCGGGCTGATCCACGAGGCCGGTGCCCTGAGCATCTGGGACCTGGCCCACTCGGCCGGCGCGGTGCCGGTGGAGCTCAAGCGTTGCGGCGCCGACTACGCCATCGGCTGCACCTACAAGTACCTCAATGGCGGTCCCGGTTCCCAGGCGTTCGCCTGGGTCGCCCCGGCGCTGTGCGACCTGGTGACCCAGCCGTTGTCCGGCTGGTTCGGCCATGCCCGGCAGTTCGACATGGCCACCGCCTACGAACCCAGTAGCGGTATCGCCCGCTACCTGTGCGGCACCCAGCCGATCACCTCGCTGGCTATGGTCGAGTGCGGCCTGGAGATCTTCGAGCAGACCGACATGCACAGCCTGCGGCGCAAGTCCCTGGCGCTGACCGACCTGTTCATCGAACTGGTGGAGCAGCGCTGCGCCGGCCACCAGCTCAAGCTGGTGACCCCGCGTGAGCACGCCAAGCGCGGCAGCCACGTGAGCTTCGAGCATCCCGAGGGCTACGCGGTGATCCAGGCCCTGATCGCCCGGGGGGTGATCGGCGATTATCGCGAGCCGCGGATCATGCGCTTCGGCTTCACTCCGCTGTACACCACCTTCAGTGAGGTGTGGGACGCGGTGCAGATCCTCGGCGAGATCCTCGATGCCAAGACCTGGGCGCAAGCGCAGTTCCAGGTGCGCCATAGCGTGACCTGAAGCCGCTAGCCGCTGGCGCAGGCTTATCCTGCGCCGGCCACTGCAACACTCCCGTGGCACAAGGACGCGCCGCCAAATAGATCAACACGTGCACACAACAATAAAGAGGCACTGAACGTGACCACCACCAACAAGGGTTTCGAAGCGATTTCCAATCGCGAGCACGGCCTGAGGCGGCAGCTGACCGCCGGCCAGATGAGCATGATCGCCATCGGTGGAGCCATCGGTACCGGGCTGTTCATGGGCAGCGCCTACGCCATCGGTTATGCCGGGCCCAGCGTGCTGCTCAGCTATGCCATCGGCGCCCTGATCACCCTGCTGCTGATGGGGTGCCTGGCGGAAATGACCGTGGCCCATTCCACCTCCGGCTCCTTCGGCGCCTATGCCGAGTTCTACATCGGGCCCCTGGCCGGTTTCCTGGTGCGCTATGCCTACTGGGCGGCCATCGTCCTGGCGGTAGGGGCCGAGGTCACGGCCATCGCCATGTACATGAAGTACTGGTTCGCCAACGTGCCGGAGTGGGTGTGGATCATCTCCTTCTCCAGCATGCTGATCCTGCTCAACGCCATCAGCGTGAAGACCTTCGGCAACTTCGAATACTGGTTCTCCACCATCAAGATCGCCGCCATCGTCGGCTTCATCATCCTGGCGGTGTACGTGGTGTTCGGCTCCGGCAACCCCGACTACGGCGTGCACAACTACAGCGCCCACGGCGGCTTCTTCCCCAACGGTTTGCAGGGCATGTGGATCGCGGTGATCGTGTCGATCTTCAGCTACCTGAGCGTGGAGATGATCGCGGTGGCGGCCGGTGAGGCCAAGGATCCGCAGCGCGCGGTGAAGCAGGCGTTTCGCGCCACCATCCTGCGCCTGGTGGTGTTCTACCTGCTGACCCTGGCACTGATGCTGGCCATCGTGCCCTGGGTCCAGGCGGGCAAGGCCCAGAGCCCCTTCGTCACGGTGATGCAGACCATCGGCATTCCCGGGGCCACCGGGGTGATGAACTTCGTGATCCTGATCGCCGCGCTGTCGGCCATGAACAGCCAGCTCTACATCACCACGCGGATGATGTTCAGCCTGTCCCGCGCCGGTTATGCGCCCCAGTCCATGGGCGCCCTGAGCAAGACCGGGATCCCGCTCAATGCCTTGCTGCTGTCCAGCTCCGGCATCGCCCTGGCGACCCTGATCAACGTGTTCTACCCGGAGAGCTCGTTCGCCCTGATGATGGCGATCTCGATGTTCGGCGCGATCTTCACCTGGTTCATGATCTTCCTCACCCACTACTGCTTCCGGCGCTACCACCAGCGCCATGGCGAGCAGCCGCTGTCGTTCCGCATGCGCCTGTTTCCCTACAGCACCTTGCTCGGCTTGTTCTTGATGGGGGCGGTGATGATCACCACCTTCTTCACCGATGCATTCAAGATGACCCTGGTGTTTGGCGTACCCTTCCTGCTGTTGCTGAGCCTGGTCTACTGGCTGTTCTTCCGCCGGCCCAGGAGCACGGCCGCGTTGTCGCAAGTCTGATACGACGCTTCCCGGGCGGCCCTAGAGGCTGCCCAAGGGACACTCATCGCGCGCCTGTTGCAGGCTGTCCTCGAAGGCGTCCAGTCGGGCGTGCAGTTGTTGCAGTTCATCGATCTGGCGCCGCAGCTCGCGCTTCTTGCGCGCCAGGGCCGCGTGGGCCTGGTCCCAGGGAAAGGCCCGGCCCTGGTGGGCGGCGAATACCTGTTGCAGCTCCTTGAGCTTGAATCCCAGCTGTTGCGCGCACTTGATGAACACCAGTTGCTCGACGCTCTGCGCGTCATAGAGCCGGTAGCGACCCTGGCGCGGGGCCTCGGGCAACAGGCCGATGGCCTCGTAGTGGCGGATGCTCTTGATGGTGGTGCCGGACAATCGCGCGGCTTGGCCGATGTACATGGCGGCTTCCTTGTGCTGGACCGGGCAGGGGCGCCGGATGCCGCGCATTATCGGGCAGATTCAGCGCCTGGCAAGTCGCTCCGCCTGCTGCAACCAGCTGGCGCGGGCCTGGTCGCTGGCATCCAGCACCGGGCCGAAAGTCAGGGTGCGCAAGGTGCGGATGCCGCAGAAGGCCAGGGTGGTGCGGCGCATCTGGTGCAGGCCGGGCATGCGGTAGAACCAGCGGTAGTACCAGGGCGGGGTGTCCATGGTCACCAGCAGGTCGGCGGTGCGGCCCTTGAGCAACTGCTCGGGAAAGGCCTTGCCGGGGCGGTACTTGAAGGCGTAGCCGGGCAGCAACACCCGGTCGAGAAAGCCCTTGAGCAAGGCCGGGATCCCGCCCCACCAGACGGGGAAGACCCAGGCCAGGTGCTCGGCCCAGAGGATATCGGCCTGGGCTCGCTGCAGGTCGTCCTCCAGCGGCTGGATCCGTCGATAACCTTCCTGCAGCACCGGGTCGAAGCGCAGGTCGCCCAGGTACAGGCACCGCACTTCATTTCCAGCCTGTTGCGCCGCGGCGACATAGCGCTCGCTCAATGCCGCGCACAGGCTGGCGCGGGAGGGGTGGCCGAGAATCACCAGGATGCGTTTGCTCATTGCCTTGGTCCTTGAGGAAGAAGCCCGCAGGCTAAGGTCTGCCCCTAGGGGTAGAGTCAAGGCTGGCGCAAGGCCTGGCACAGCTCCTGGGCATACAGCGGCAGGGTGGCAAAATCCCGGGCGCAAAGCAGCAACCGGCGCCGGGCCCAGGATTCGCCCAGGGCCCGGGCATACAGGGGCAGGTGGCGGTTGCGTTCCACGGCGGCCTGGGGCACCAGGGCCAGCCCGGCGCCACGGGCCACCATGCGCAGGGCGGCGTCGAAGCCTTCGGCGCGGATTCGCAACTGCATGCGCCGGCCCAGGTGCAGGGCCTGTTCTTCCAGGTACACCGCCAGGGCGCTGTGGCTGGCCAGGCCGACATAGTCATAGGCCAGGGTATCGCTGAAGAGCGGCTCGGCCTGCTGGCGCAACGGGTGGTCCACAGGCATCGCCAGGAACAGCGGGTCGTCGCGAAACGGCCGGCTCTGCAGGCCATGGGTATCCACGGCGTCGGAGACGATGCCCAGTTCCGCCGCGCCCTGGCGCAGGGCATGGGTGATGCGCATGCTCGGCAGCTCTTGCAGTTCGATGTCGACCTGGGGCCGGCCACGCAAAAAGTCCGCCAGCAACTCCGGCAGGTATTCGCTCAGGGCGCTGGTGTTGCACAGCAAGCGCACCTGGCCCTTGACCCCCCTGGCGTACTCGGTGAGGTCCTGTTGCAGGTGCTCGGCGTACCGCAGCAGGGTTCGGGCATGCTGGGCCAGGGCCTTGCCGGCCGGTGTCGGGCTGACCCCGCGGCGGCCACGTTCGAGGAACTCGATGCCCATGGCGCTTTCCATGGCGCGGATCCGCGCGCTGGCGGCTGCCAGGGACAGGTGGCTACGGTGGGCACCGGCGGTGATATTGCCGGCTTCGAGGACATTCAAGTACAGGCGCAGGTCGACCAGGTCGAAGTGCATGCGGGGCCTCCATAGCCAGGGCATCGAGTATCAGCCTCTTGCCGGGCAAGAGGCTGGCTCAGTATATGGCAGATTTTCAGCGCAGCCGGGCGGGTGCAGGATAGGCCCATGAATACTTCCCTCGCGTTCTATCAGGATCTCGGCCTGGCCCTGTCTTTATGGGTGCTCGGCATCTTCGTCATGGCTGGCATGGTCAAGGGGGTGATCGGCCTGGGCCTGCCCACGGTGGCCATGGGGCTCCTGGGGCTGGCTATGGCTCCGGCGCAGGCTGCGGCCTTGCTGATCATCCCGGCGACCCTGAGCAATCTCTGGCAATTGGCTTTGGGTGGGCACCTGCCGGCCCTGTTCAGGCGTTTGTGGCCGCTGTTGTTGGCGACCTGCGCCGGCACCCTGGGCGGTTGCCGGTGGCTGGGCCTCGATGGCGGGCCGTGGGTGGTGCGGGGGCTGGGCGCGGCGCTGTTGCTCTATGCCCTGGCGGGCCTGTGCTTGCCGCAGCTGCGCATCGCCCCGGCCCATGAGCGTTGGCTGGCGCCCTGGTGTGGATTGGCCACTGGCCTGGTCACTGCGGTCACCGGGGTGTTCGTGATTCCGGCGGTGCCTTACCTGCAAGCGTTGGGCCTGGGCCGCGATGCGCTGGTCCAGGCCCTGGGCCTGTCGTTCACCGTCTCGACCCTGGCCCTGGCCGCCGGCCTGGCCTGGGGCGGCCAGCTGGGCGGCGCTGAGCTGGGGGCCTCGTTGCTGGCGCTGGTTCCGGCGCTGCTGGGCATGTGGCTGGGGCAGTGGCTGCGCCAGCGCATCAGCGCGTTGCTGTTCAAGCGGGTGTTCTTCATCGGCCTGGCCCTGCTGGGGGCCCACTTGCTGGTCAGCGGCTAGCCGAAGCCGGGCTGAGCATGTCGATGGCGCGGATCTCGAAGTCGCGTTCCAGGTACTCCATGCGTGCATCGCGGAACTGCTTCATGTGCGGCAGGTTGGAGTGCACGTCCAGTGCCTCCCGGGACTCCCAGACTTCGTAGAAGATGAACAGGCTCGGGTCCTGCCGGTCGCGCAGCATGTGGTACTCGATGCAGCCGGGTTCGGCCCGGCTGGCGGCGACATAACCGAGGAACAGCGCTTCGAATTCGGCGGAGCGCTCGGGGCGAGTCTTGGCGTGGAGGATGAAAGCCTGGCGGGACATGGCGATGCACTCATGCAAAGGAAATGGCCAAGGATTCTAAGACAACAATCAAGGCCTGATTCGTGCCTTTATGGAAAATGTATTTTGAGCGCCCGGGGCTTATTCCTGTGCGGGCCCTTCACTAACCTGCCGCCCTCGTTTTCCACCCCGACGGCCTGGCATCGCCCGACGCATGCAAGGGGCCGTTCCCGCGACAGGGCCCGCTCATGAAAAAAGTACTGCTGCTCAATGGCGCCAAGCAATTCGCCCACTCCGACGGCCGCTACAACACCACCTTGCACGAGGCTGCACTGGCGGTGCTGGATCGCGGCGGCCTGGACGTCAAGGTCACCCACATCGACCAGGGCTATGACGTCCAGGAAGAGGTGGCGAAGTACTTGTGGGCCGACGTGATCGTCTACCAGATGCCTGCCTGGTGGATGGGCGAGCCCTGGATCGTCAAGAAGTACATCGACGAGGTCTTCACCCGGGGCCACGGCAGCCTGTATGCCAACGACGGCCGGACCCGTTCCGACGCTTCGCAGAAGTACGGCAGCGGCGGCCTGGTCCAGGGCAAGCAGTACATGCTCTCGCTGACCTGGAATGCACCACAGCAGGCCTTCGACGATCCGAGCGATTTCTTCGAGGGCAAGGGCGTGGATGCAGTGTATTTGCCGTTCCACAAGGCCAACCAGTTCCTGGGCATGAGCCCCCTGCCGACCTTCCTCTGCGTCGACGTGATGAAACGCCCGGACGTCGAGGGCGATGTGCGCCGCTATGAGCAGCACCTGCGCCAGGTGTTCGGTCTCGAGGCCCAAAGCCGCTAATATCGGTGGGCCGTTCCTGTAGCCGCCGTGTGTCGCAGCCTGCGCAGGGGCTACAGCTACCAATCGATAGAGGGTTCCCTGTGAAAGCCAGATCCGACGAACTGCAGATCTTCGTCTGCGTCATCGAGTGCGGTTCCATCTCCGCCGCCGCCGAGCAGGTCGGGCAGACGCCATCGGCGGTCAGCCGCACCTTGTCGCGCCTGGAATCCAAGCTCGATACCACGCTGATCAACCGCACCACCCGGCGCATGGACCTGACCGAGGAGGGCAAGTATTTCTTCGAGCAGGCCAAGTCGATCCTCGACCAGATGGACGAACTGGAAGAGCGCCTGTCGTCGCGCCAGCAGACCCCTTCGGGACGCCTGCGGATCAACGCCGCCTCGCCGTTCATGCTGCATGCCATCGTGCCCCACATCGCCGAGTTCCGCAGTCTGTACCCGCACATCCAGCTGGAGCTCAACAGCAACGACCTGATCATCGACCTCCTGGAACAGAGCACCGATATCGCGATCCGCATCGGCACCCTGGCCGACTCGACCCTGCATGCCCGCTCCCTGGGTTGCAGCCCGCTGCGCATCCTGGCCAGCCCGGCTTACCTGGAACGCCATGGCACCCCGCACAGCGTCGCCGAGCTCAGCGCACACACGCTGTTGGGCTTCACCCAGACCGAAAGCCTCAACCACTGGCCGCTGCGCCATCCCCATGGCGACCGCTGGCAGATCCAGCCGGGCATCAGCGCCTCCAGCGGCGAGACCCTGCGCCACCTGGTACTGGAGGGGCAGGGCATCGCCTGCCTGTCGCACTTCATGACCATCGATGACATTCGCGCCGGGCGTCTGATACCGATCCTCGGCGAGTTCAACAGCGGTTATCGCCAGCCGATCAACGCCGTGTACTACCGCAACTCGCAGCTGGCCCTGCGCATCCAGTGCTTCCTGGATTTCATCCAGGGCAAGCTGGCCGACTACGCCGACCCGAGCTTCGAGGGCTGAGGTCCTGCTTCCCTGGCTGGGGATTCGTGATCCCCGCGCAAGAGTGATTTGGCCCAGCCTGGCTGTTTCGTCGGAACAGGCGCGCCGATACTGGCGCCATCACTTATCCACCCAGGGAGTCTCTGCATGAACGTATTCGTTACCGGTGCCGCAGGTTTCATCGGCGGTTCCATCGCCACCGGCCTGGCCAGGGCCGGGCATCAGGTCACTGGCCTGGTGCGCAGCGCCGAGCAAGCCGCCGAGCTGAAGGCCCTGGGCATCAAGCCCGTGGTGGGCAGCCTGGACGAAAGCGTCCTGCTGAGCGAACAGGCCCGGGCCGCCGACGCGGTGATCAACGCGGCCAGCAGCGACCATCGTGGTGCGGTGGAAGTGCTGCTGGCCGCGCTCAAGGGCTCGAACAAGCCGTTCCTGCACACCAGCGGTTCGAGCATCGTCGGCGACGCTTCCGGCGGCAAGCCCAGCGATACCGTCTACTACGAAGACCAGTTGCCGGAGCCCACCGTGGACAAGGCCGCCCGGGTGGCCATCGACAACCTGATCCTGGCGGCGGCCAAGGACGGGGTGAACTCGGCGGTGCTGTGCAACACCCTGATCTACGGCCACAGCCTGGGCGTCCAGCGTGACAGCGTGCAGCTGCCGCGCCTGCTCAAGCAAGCGCGCCAGAGCGGTGTGGTGCGCCACGTCGGGCCGGGGCAGAACATCTGGTCCAACGTGCATATCGAGGACGTGGTGGCGCTCTACGCCCTGGCCCTGACCGGCAACACCCCGGGCAGCTTCTACTTCGTCGAGAGCGGCGAGGCGTCCTTCATCGACATGACCCGCGCCATGGCCCGTGCCCTGCACCTGGGCGAACCCGAGGACTGGCCACTGCCGGCCGCCGAGGCCGAGTGGGGCTACGAGATGGCCAACTACGGCCTGGGCTCCAACAGCCGGGTACGCGGCAAGAAGGCCCGCGAGCTGCTGGGCTGGGCGCCACGGCGGACTTCGGTGCTGGAGTGGATCGAGCACGAGATGGTCTGAGGAGCGGCTGCTCCACTGCTCCATCTGCGACAAACGGCTGCCTGCGGGCGGCCGTCTTGCCGTGGGCGTTTGCCCACCGCGCAACAAAGCGCCTAAGGTTCGTCTGGTCTGAAAACAACGATAAAGGACGGACTCCATGCGTATCTTGCCGTGCACGACCCTCCCCCTGGGCCTGGCGTTCGCTGCCAGCGTTCCAGTCTTCGCCGCGCCCCTCGAAGGCGGTGCGGTGGCCGCACCCAACCAGTACGGCGCCGATGTCGCGGCGCAGATCCTCAAGAAGGGCGGCAACGCGGTGGACGCTGCGGTGGCCACGGCCTTCACCCTGGCCGTGACCTATCCCGAAGCCGGCAATATCGGCGGTGGCGGCTTCATGACGCTGTTCATCGACGGCAAGCCGTATTTCCTCGACTACCGGGAAACCGCGCCCAAGGCCGCGACCCGCGACATGTACCTGAATGACAAGGGCGAGGTGATCGAGAACCTCAGCCTGGTGGGCGCCCGCGCCGCCGGGGTGCCGGGCACCGTGATGGGCCTGTGGGAGGCCCACCGGAAATTCGGCAAGCTGCCCTGGAGCGAACTCCTCACCCCCGCAGTGGCCTACGCCAGGAACGGCTTCAAAGTGGCGGACAAGCAGTACCAGTACCGCGAGGATGCCTTGAAGCTGTTCAACGGCAGTACCAACTTCGGTGATTACTTTGGCAGCATGCAACCCGGCCAGACCTTCCGTCAGCCGGAGTTGGCGGCGACCCTGGAGCGCATCGCCGACCAGGGCGCCAAGGAGTTCTACAGCGGCAAGACCGCCGACTTGCTGGTGGCCCAGATGCAGGCCGACAAGGGCCTGATCACCAAGCAGGACCTGCAGGACTACAAGGTCCAGTGGCGCCAGCCGCTGCAGGTGAGCTTCCGTGGCAACGTGCTGTACACCGCACCGCCGCCCAGTTCCGGCGGGGTCGCCCTGGCCCAGCTGATCGGCATCAAGGAAGCGCGCGCCGCCGACTTCAAGGGCGTCGAGCTCAATTCGGCCAAGTACATCCACCTGCTGGCGGAAATCGAGAAGCGGGTGTTCGCCGACCGTGCCGACTACCTGGGCGATCCGGCGTTTTCCGAGGTGCCGGTCAAGCCATTGACCGACCCGGCCTACCTCAAGCAGCGCGCGGCCCAGGTCAACCCCGACGCCATCTCGCCCACCGACAAGGTGCGCCCGGGGCTGGAGCGGCACCAGACCACCCATTTCTCCATCGTCGATGCCCAGGGCAATGCGGTGAGCAACACCTACACCCTGAACTGGGACTACGGCAGCGGCGTGGTGGTCAAGGGCGCGGGGTTCCTACTCAACGACGAGATGGACGACTTCAGCGCCAAGCCCGGCGTGGCCAATGCCTTCGGCGTGGTGGGCGGCGATGCCAATGCCATCGCCCCGGGCAAGCGCATGCTGTCGTCCATGAGCCCGAGCCTGGTGACCCGCGACGGCAAGGTCACCCTGGTCCTGGGGACTCCGGGCGGGTCGCGGATCTTCACCTCGATCTTCCAGGTGCTGAACAACCTCTACGACTTCCACCTGCCCCTGGAGAAAGCCGTGGCCGCGCAGCGCGTGCATCACCAACTGCTGCCCAAGGACACGATCTACTACGACGCCTATGCACCGCTCACCGGCCAGGTCGCCGATGAACTCAAGGCCATGGGCTACACCCTCGAGGACCAGGGTTGGGAGATGGGCGATATCCAGGCCATCCGGGTCGACGGCGCCCGCCTTGAAACCGCTTCCGACCCGCGCGGGCGTGGCGTAGGCAAAGTCGTCAAGTAACCGCCGCGCCCTTGCCT
>NZ_JBJJLO010000103.1:0-24114 GCF_046230915.1 Pseudomonas sp. KCJK8993 | reverse complement strand
GTTCAAGGGGCTTGAACACACCCGGTTACAACTGACCTGACACCCCCGATTTTTTTGTCCACTGCGACTGTTTGTCAGAGGGTGTTTTTTGTCCCTACTCGGCATAGGGAAAGGCCGCAGAATCAGGCATGGAACGCATTGACGCAGGTCATGGCGCGTTGCAATGACCCCCTGCTTTCTCCATACTTGCGACCGATTTTTATCCCTAATAAAACACCCAAACCGTGGAACCTTAGAAATGAGCACAGCAATCAGTCCGACTGCTTATAACTATAAGGTAGTCCGCCAGTTCGCCATCATGACGGTGGTCTGGGGGATCCTTGGCATGGGGCTCGGTGTCTTCATCGCCTCGCAACTGGTCTGGCCGGAGTTGAACTTCGGCCTGCCATGGACGACGTTTGGACGCCTGCGCCCACTGCACACCAACCTGGTGATCTTCGCCTTCGGTGGATGTGCACTGTTTGCCACCTCTTACTATGTCGTGCAGCGAACCTGCCAGACGCGACTGATTTCCGACAGCCTCGCGGCCTTCACCTTCTGGGGTTGGCAGGCGGTGATCGTCGGTGCCATCGTGACCCTGCCATTGGGTTACACCACCACCAAGGAATACGCCGAACTGGAATGGCCCCTGGCTATCCTCCTGGCGATCGTGTGGGTCACCTACGGCCTGGTGTTCTTCGGCACCATCACCAAGCGCAAGACCAAGCACATCTACGTGGGTAACTGGTTCTACGGCGCCTTCATCGTGGTCACGGCGATGCTGCACATCGTCAACCACGCCTCCCTGCCGGTCAGCTTCTTCAAGTCCTACTCGGCCTATGCCGGCGCCACCGACGCGATGATTCAGTGGTGGTACGGCCACAACGCCGTGGGCTTCTTCCTGACCACCGGCTTCCTGGGGATGATGTACTACTTCGTGCCCAAGCAGGCCGAGCGTCCGATCTACTCCTATCGCCTGTCCATCGTGCACTTCTGGGCGCTGATCACCCTGTACATCTGGGCTGGCCCGCACCACCTGCACTACACCGCGCTGCCGGACTGGGCGCAGTCGCTGGGCATGGCCATGTCGATCATCCTGCTGGCTCCGAGCTGGGGCGGCATGATCAACGGCATGATGACCCTCTCGGGCGCCTGGCATAAGCTGCGCACCGACCCGATCCTGCGCTTCCTGGTGGTGTCCCTGGCGTTCTACGGCATGTCGACCTTCGAAGGTCCGATGATGGCGATCAAGACCGTCAACTCGTTGTCCCACTACACCGACTGGACCATCGGCCACGTACACGCCGGTGCCTTGGGCTGGGTAGCGATGATCTCCATTGGCGCCCTGTACCACCTGATCCCGAAAGTCTTCGGTCGTCAGCAGATGCACAGCATCGGCCTGATCAACACCCACTTCTGGCTGGCGACCATCGGTACCGTGCTCTACATCGCCTCGATGTGGGTCAACGGCATCACCCAGGGCCTGATGTGGCGTGCGATCAACGACGACGGCACCCTCACCTACTCCTTCGTCGAAGCGCTGCAAGCCAGTCACCCGGGCTTCATCGTCCGCGCCCTGGGCGGTGCTTTCTTCGCCGCCGGCATGCTGATCATGGCGTACAACGTATTCCGTACCGTGCGCGCCTCGAACCCGGCGGAAGCTGAAGCCGCTGCTCAGATCGCTGTAGTTGGAGCTCACTGATGAAGCATGAAGTAGTCGAGAAGAACATTGGCCTGCTGGCCTTCTTCATGGTCATCGCCGTCAGCATCGGCGGCCTGACCCAGATCGTCCCGCTGTTCTTCCAGGACGTCACCAACAAGCCGGTGGAAGGCATGAAGCCACGCACCGCGCTGGAACTGGAAGGTCGTGACATCTACATCGCCAACGGCTGTGTCGGCTGCCACTCGCAGATGATCCGTCCGTTCCGTGCCGAAACCGAACGCTATGGCCACTACTCGGTAGCCGGTGAAAGCGTCTGGGATCATCCATTCCTGTGGGGCTCCAAGCGTACCGGTCCGGACCTGGCCCGGGTTGGCGGCCGCTACTCCGATGACTGGCAGCGTGCGCACCTGTACAACCCGCGCAACGTTGTCCCCGAGTCGAAGATGCCGGCTTATCCGTTCCTCGTAGAAAACAAGCTCGACGGCAAGGACACCGCGAAGAAAATGGAAGTCCTGCGCGCGCTCGGCGTTCCCTACACCGACGAAGACATCGCCGGAGCCAAGGATGCCGTGAAGGGCAAGACCGAAATGGACGCGCTGGTGGCCTATCTGCAAGGCCTGGGCACCATCATCAAAAGCAAACGGTGATCTAGATGGATATCGGGATGATTCGTGGCCTGGGCACCCTTGTCGTGATGGTGGCCTTCGTCGGCCTGGCACTCTGGGTGTTCAGCCCCAAGCGCAAGTCCGAGTTTGACGACGCGACCTTGCTGCCGTTCGCGGATGACCCCGACGCCATCAAGCACGTCGAGCAAGCTTCTAGGAGTAACAAAGAATGACTACGTTCTGGAGTCTGTACGTCACAGTCCTCAGTCTGGGTACCATCTTCGCCCTGACCTGGCTGCTGCTGTCGACCCGCAAGGGCCAGCGCGCCGAGCAGACCGACGAGACGGTCGGCCACGCCTTCGACGGGATCGAGGAGTACGACAACCCACTGCCGAAATGGTGGTTCATGCTGTTCGTCGGCACCATCGTCTTCGCCCTGGGTTACCTGGTGCTGTACCCCGGCCTGGGCAACTGGAAAGGTCTCCTGCCTGGCTACAACTACCTTGATAACGAGAAGCAGACCGCATTCGCCAACGGCCAGTCCGGCTGGACCGGCGTGCATGAGTGGGAAAAGGAAATGGCTCGGTCCGACGCCAAGTTCGGTCCGATCTTCGCCAAATACGCAGCCATGCCGATCGAGGAAGTCGCCAAGGATCCGCAAGCCCTGAAAATGGGCGGCCGCCTGTTCGCTTCCAACTGCTCGGTCTGCCACGGTTCCGATGCCAAGGGTGCCTATGGCTTCCCCAACCTGACCGACGCCGACTGGCGCTGGGGCGGCGAGCCGGAAACCATCAAGGCCACCATCATGGGCGGTCGTCACGCCGTGATGCCGGCCTGGGTGGATGTGATCAAGGAACAAGGCGTCAGCGACGTTGCCGCCTATGTCCTGACCAACCTCGATGGTCGCAAGCTGCCGGAAGGCATCAAGGCCGACCCGGCCAATGGCCAGAAGCTGTTCGCCGCCAACTGCGCCGTCTGCCACGGTCCTGAAGGCAAGGGCACCCCAGCCATGGGCGCACCCAACCTGACCCACCCGGCGGCGTTCATCTACGGTTCGAGCTTCGCCCAGTTGCAGCAGACCATTCGCCATGGTCGCCAGGGCGTGATGCCTGCCCAGGAGCAACTGCAAGGCAACGACAAGGTCCACCTGCTGGCGGCTTATGTCTACAGCCTGTCCCACGGTGACAAGCAGGCCGACGCCGAATAAGCGCATGGCCTGAAGGCGATACCCGAACGGCCCCGCCAACGCATGTTGGCGGGGCCGTTTTCATTGGGCGCCGTTCTCTGCCCCAAATGCCCTTCGTAACGCATAAAAACCCAAGGTAAAGCCGACAACTGCCCAGGGATTTTTCCGAAGCCATGAAAGATTCGAACGGCATGGAGTGCAAAACCGTCCATAATCCACAAGTCAATTGATTCAGGTCATTACACTATCGCTTGACTTCCCCCAACGCGACCAAAGGTCGCACCCTTGCCCTAGAGCGACAGGCGTATCATTGCGCCACTGCAACACCCCTTTTGACCCCGGTCGGCACGTACTGGCCGAGGCATTTTTCCACTGCCGTGGGATGCAATGATGAGCAATCAGATTCCTGTACACGATGTAACCCCGCCTGCCAAAAACGCCAGCAAAAGCGTCGACCTCTACGCCTCCAGAGAAAAAATCTACACCCGTGCCTTCACCGGCCTGTTCCGCAACCTGCGCATGGTGGGCGGTGCCGGCCTGTTCCTGCTGTACTTCGGTACCGTCTGGCTCAACTGGGGCGGCCACCAGGCCGTCTGGTGGAACCTGCCGGAGCGCAAGTTCTTCATCTTCGGCGCCACGTTCTGGCCCCAGGACTTCATCCTGCTGTCGGGCATGCTGATCATTGCCGCCTTCGGCCTGTTCTTCATCACCGTCTACGCCGGGCGCATCTGGTGCGGCTACACCTGCCCGCAGAGCGTCTGGACCTGGATCTTCATGTGGTGCGAAAAGGTCACCGAAGGCGACCGCAACCAGCGGATCAAGCTGGACAAGGCACCCATGGGCGCCAACAAGTTCCTGCGCAAGTTCGCCAAGCACAGCCTGTGGCTGCTGATCGGTTTCGTCACCGGCATGACCTTCGTCGGCTACTTCTCGCCGATCCGTGAACTGGTCATCGACTTCTTCACCGGCCAGGCCGATGGCTGGTCCTATTTCTGGGTCGGGTTCTTCACCCTGGCCACCTACGGCAACGCCGGCTGGCTGCGTGAGCAGGTGTGCATCTACATGTGCCCCTACGCCCGCTTCCAGAGCGTGATGTTCGACAAGGACACCCTGATCGTGTCCTACGACCCACGCCGGGGCGAAGGCCGTGGCCCACGCAAGAAAGGCGCCGACTATAAGGCCCAGGGCCTGGGCGACTGCATCGATTGCACCATGTGCGTCCAGGTCTGCCCTACCGGCATCGACATCCGCGACGGCCTGCAGATCGAGTGCATCGGTTGTGCCGCCTGCATCGATGCCTGCGACAGCATCATGGACAAGATGGACTACCCTCGCGGTCTCATCAGCTACACCACCGAACACAACCTTTCCGGACAGAAAACCCATAAACTTCGTCCGCGCCTGATCGGCTATGCCCTGGTGCTCTTGACCATGATCAGCCTGCTGGTCACCGCGTTCCTGATGCGCTCGCTGGTGGGCTTCGACGTCAGCAAGGACCGGGTGCTGTACCGCGAGAACGCCGAAGGCCGGATCGAGAACGTCTACAGCCTGAAGATCATGAACAAGGACCAGCGCGACCATACCTATGTACTGGACGCCACCGGCCTGCCGGACCTTAAGCTGCAGGGCAAGCGCGAAATCCATGTGGTGGCTGGCGACATCGTCAGCATGCCCGCGGAGCTGTCGATCGCTCCGGAACAACTGCCATCGACCACCAACGAGGTGAAGTTCATCCTCAAGGACATCGATGACGAAAGCGTCCAGGTCGAAGCCAAGAGCCGATTCATCGGCCCACAAATTCGTTAAGAGAAATGAGCATGCCTACAGCCGTCGCCACAACCCCCTGGTACAAGCACCTCTGGCCCTGGATCATCATCGGCATCCTCGCCTGCTCGGTAGCCCTGACCCTGTCCATGGTGACCATTGCGGTGAACAACCCGGACAACCTGGTCAACGACAACTACTACGAGGCCGGCAAAGGCATCAACCGCTCCCTGGACCGCGAGCTGCTGGCACAAACGCTGAAGATGCGCGCCAGCGTGCACCTCGACGACCTGACCGGCGAAGTCGAACTGCGCTTGAGCGGCGACAGCCAGCCCAAGAGCCTTGAGCTGAACCTGATCTCGCCGACCCAGCCAGAGAAGGATCGCAAGATCGTCCTGACCCGCAGCGAAACCGAACACGGTCGCTACATCGGCCAGGTGAACGACAAGGTCGAGGGCCGGCGCTTCGTCGAGCTGCTCGGGGTCGAGGGCGACAAGACCTGGCGCATGTTCGAGGAAGAACAGGTCAGCCACGACAAGGACCTGCTGTTGGGCGACGAGCCGCTGCAAGGCGCCGAAGACCTGAACTGATCGACACCCGCCATACATCGCCGGCCTGCCGCCTCCCTGCCCCCAGGCAGGAGTCGACTGGCCGGCGATGAGTTTTTCCCAGAGCCAAAAGACTGCCGATGACCACGCCACTGCCTTGCTACCACTGCGCCCTGCCGGTTCCTCCCGGCAGCCGGTTCACCGCCGTCGTGCTCGGCGAATCCAGGGAGTTCTGCTGCCCGGGTTGCCAGGCGGTCGCGCAGGCGATAGTCGCCGGTGGCCTGGAGCACTATTACAGCCACCGCAGTGAAGCATCCGCCAACCCCGAGGCCTTGCCGGTACAACTGGTGGATGAACTGGCGCTGTACGATCGCGCCGATGTGCAACAGCCCTTCGTCCGCCACGAGGGCGAACTGGCGCAGACCACCCTGCTCATGGAAGGCATCAGTTGCGCCGCCTGCGGCTGGTTGATCGAGAAGCACCTGCGCAGCCTGCCGGCAGTGGCCGAAGCCCGGCTCAACCTGTCCAATCATCGCCTGCACGTGAGCTGGGCCGACAGCGAGCTGCCCTTGAGCCAGTTGCTCGCGCAGCTGCGCCAGATCGGCTACGCCGCCCATCCCTACCAGCCGGACAAAGCCAGCGAGCAACTGGCTGGCGAGAACCGCCTGGCCCTACGCCAACTGGGCGTGGCCGGCCTGCTGTGGTTCCAGGCAATGATGGCGACCATGGCCACCTGGCCGGAATTCAACATCGACCTGAGCCCGGAACTGCACACCATCCTGCGCTGGGTCGCGCTGTTCCTCACCACTCCTATCGTCTTCTATAGCTGCGCGCCGTTCTTCAAGGGCGCGATGCGTGACCTGCGCACTCGCCACCTGACCATGGACGTCTCGGTGTCCCTGGCCATCGGCGGGGCCTACCTGGCAGGCATCTGGACCTCCATCAGCGGAGTCGGCGAGCTGTATTTCGACGCGGTGGGCATGTTCGCCCTGTTCCTCCTCGCCGGCCGCTACCTGGAGCGCCGAGCCCGGGAACGGACTGCGGCGGCCACCGCGCAACTGGTCAACCTGCTACCGGCCTCCTGCCTGCGCCTGGACGCAAACGGCCAGAGCGAACGCATCCTGCTTAGCGAATTGCGCCTGGGCGACCGGGTGCTGGTGCATCCCGGCGCGGTGTTGCCGGCGGACGGCAAGATCCTCGACGGCCAGTCGAGCGTCGACGAATCGCTGCTCACCGGCGAATACCTGCCACAACCCCGGGGCCTGGGCGATACCGTCACCGCCGGAACCTTGAACGTCGAGGGGGCATTGACCGTGGAGGTCCGGGCCCTGGGCCAGGACACTCGCCTGTCGGCCATCGTCCGCCTGCTGGACCGGGCCCAGGCCGAAAAACCCCGCCTGGCCGAAGTGGCCGATCGCGCCGCCCAGTGGTTCCTGCTGTTGTCGCTGATAGCCGCAGCCGCCATCGGTTTGCTGTGGTGGCAACTGGACGCGCCACGGGCCTTCTGGATCGTCCTGGCGATGCTGGTCGCCACTTGCCCCTGCGCGCTGTCCCTGGCCACCCCCACGGCTCTCACCGCCGCCACTGGCACCCTGCACAAGCTTGGCCTGCTGCTGACCCGCGGCCATGTCCTCGAAGGTCTGAACCAGATCGATACGGTGATCTTCGACAAGACCGGCACCCTGACCGAAGGCCGCCTGGCCCTGCGCGCCATCCGCCCCCTGGGCAGCCTGTCCGGCGATGCTTGCCTGAGCCTGGCCGCGGCCCTGGAAAACCGCTCCGAACATCCTATCGCCAAGGCGTTCGGCCGGGCACCGGTGGCCGCCGAGGATGTCACCAGCAGCCCGGGGCTGGGCCTGGAAGGATCGGTCCAGGGCCAGCGCCTGCGGATCGGCCAACCGGCGTTCGTCTGCCAACTCAGCGGTTGCGCGGTACCGCAAATGCCCGATGAAGCCGGCCAGTGGTTGCTGCTCGGCGATACCCAGGACGCCCTCGCCTGGCTAGTGCTCGACGACTGCCTGCGCAGCGATGCCCCGGCCCTGCTGGCAGCCTGCAAGGCCCGCGGCTGGCACACCTTGCTGCTGTCCGGGGACAGCTCGCCGATGGTCGCCAGCGTCGCCGCGCAATTGCAGATCGACGAAGCCCGCGGCGGCCTGCGCCCGGACGACAAGCTGCAAGTGTTGCAGCAATTGCACCAGCAGGGCCGCAAGGTGCTGATGCTCGGCGACGGGGTCAACGACGTGCCGGTGCTGGCCGCCGCCGATATCAGCGTGGCCATGGGCTCGGCCACCGACCTGGCCAAGACCAGCGCCGATGCGGTGCTGCTGTCCAATCGCCTGGAGGCCCTGGTACAGGCCTTCAGCCTGGCTCGCCGGACTCGTCGGGTGATCATCGAGAACCTGCTGTGGGCAGGGCTGTACAATGGCCTGATGCTGCCGTTCGCCGCCCTTGGCTGGATCACTCCGGTCTGGGCCGCGGTCGGCATGTCCATCAGTTCCCTGACCGTGGTGCTCAACGCCCTGCGCCTGACCCGCATGCCGCGGCTGGCCGACAGCGCCGAAGCCCCCGCAACCCGCCCGCTGCCGGCCTGAGTCGCCGGGCCTGGAGTCCCAGATGCCAGCTCTTTACGTGATGATCCCGGCCGCCCTGCTGATCGTGGCCATTGCCATCTACATCTTCTTCTGGGCCGTCGACAGCGGCCAATACGACGATCTCGACGGCCCGGCCCACAGCATCCTGTTCGACGACCAGGATCCAAGCCACACCGCCGCGGTGGATGCCGCCAAGGGCCAACCGGCCGCCGAGCAGGATCAGGCCAAGAAATCGGAACCGCCCCATGCTTGAGCTGGCTCCACTACTGGTTTCCGCGGTGATCCTCGGCCTGCTCGGCGGCGGCCACTGCCTGGGCATGTGCGGCGGCCTGATGGGCGCCCTGACCCTGGCCATCCCCCAGGAACAACGTGGGCGGCGCCTGCGCCTGCTACTGGCCTACAACCTGGGGCGCATCCTCAGCTACGCCCTGGCCGGCCTGCTGCTGGGCCTGGCGGGCTGGGCAGTGGCCAACAGCCCCCTGGCCCTGTTCATGCGCACCCTGGCCGGGCTGCTGCTGATCGCCATGGGCCTCTACCTGGCCGGCTGGTGGAGCGGCCTGACCCGCATCGAGGCCCTGGGCAAGGGCTTGTGGCGGCATATCCAGCCCCTGGCCAGCCGCCTGCTGCCGGTGTCCAGCCTGCCGCGGGCCCTGGTACTCGGCGCACTCTGGGGCTGGCTACCCTGCGGTCTGGTCTATAGCACCCTGCTGTGGTCGGCGAGCCAGGGCAACGCCCTGGACAGCGCGCTGCTGATGCTGGCCTTCGGCCTGGGCACCTGGCCGGTCCTGCTGGCCACCGGCCTGGCGGCGGAACGGGTCACGGCCCTGTTGCGCCGTCGCAGCGTACGCCTGGCCGGCGGCCTGCTGGTCATGCTGTTCGGCATCTGGACCCTGCCAGGTCCGCACCAGCACTGGTTGATGGGCCACTGAAACCTTCGCGAAGCGCTACCCCAGCCGCCTCGGAACACCCTTGATACAAATCAAGATGGCTTCAGCCCCTACCCCCTAGACTCGCGAGCATTGCCAGCCTATCCGGGGGAATTCCCGCATGCTCGACGCCATTCGTTGGGACACAGATCTGATCCGCCGCTACGACCTGGCGGGCCCACGCTACACCTCGTACCCGACCGCTGTGCAATTCAACAGCCAGGTCGGCGCCTTCGACCTGCTGCACGCCTTGCGCGACAGCCGCAAGGCCCAGCGCCCGCTGTCGCTGTACGTACACATCCCGTTCTGCGCCAACATCTGCTACTACTGCGCCTGCAACAAGGTCATCACCAAGGACCGCAGCCGCGCGCTGCCCTACCTGCAGCGACTGGAGCAGGAGATGCAATTGATCGCCTGCCACCTGGCCCCGAACCAGCGGGTCGAGCAACTGCACTTCGGTGGCGGCACACCGACCTTTCTCAACCATGACGAACTGCGCCAGCTGATGGCCTTGCTGCGCAAGCACTTCAACCTGCTCGACGACGACTCCGGCGACTACGGTATCGAGATCGATCCCAGGGAGGCCGACTGGTCGACCATGGGCCTGTTGCGGGAGCTGGGTTTCAACCGGGTCAGTATCGGCCTGCAGGACCTGGACCCGGCCGTGCAACGTGCGGTCAACCGCTTGCAGAGCCTGGAGGAAACCCGCGCAGTGATCGAGGCGGCCCGGACCCTGCAGTTCCGCTCCATCAACATCGACTTGATCTATGGCCTGCCCAAGCAGACGCCGGAGAACTTCGCACGGACCGTGGACGAGGTCATCAGCCTGCAACCGGATCGGCTCTCGGTATTCAACTACGCGCACCTGCCCGAGCGCTTCATGCCACAGCGCCGGATCAACAGCAGCGAACTGCCGGCTCCCGCGGAAAAACTGCAGATGCTGCAACGCAGCATCGAACAGCTGACCGCCGCCGGGTATCGCTACATCGGCATGGATCATTTCGCCCTGCCCGATGACGAGTTGGCCATAGCCCAGGAAGAGTCGACCCTGCAACGCAACTTCCAGGGCTATACCACCCACGGCCATTGCGACCTGATTGGCCTGGGGGTTTCGGCCATCAGCCAGATCGGCGACCTGTACTGCCAGAACAGCAGTGACCTGGCCCACTATCAAAATACTTTGGCGGGAGCACAACTAGCGACAAGTCGCGGCTTGGTTTGCAATACCGACGACCATCTGCGCCGTGAAATAATTCAACAACTGATATGCAACTTTAGTCTTGAGTTCGAAAACATCGAGCAGGCATTCAATATCGACTTCCGCGGTTATTTCCATGAACTATGGGCAAACTTGCAGGAGATGGCCGACGATGGCCTGATCGAACTAAACGACCAGGGCATTACGGTATTGCCGGCGGGGCGCCTGCTGGTACGTTCGGTATGCATGGTGTTCGATGCTTACCTGGCCCAGCAAAACCGCCAGCGTTTTTCCCGAGTCATTTAAGACGGGCACGAAAACTTGCCGAACATCGAGCCCACAACATGATCGAAGCCCGGCTCCCTTTCGTAGCGTCGCTAGGACTTCATCAGCAGCGCAGCGGCCTTCATCACTTGCTCCGGGGTCAGGCTTTCCTGCCTCATTGCCTTGACCAGGGAGGCATTGGCAGACAGCAAGCCACCGTTGAGAGTGGCCAGGGCCGCTTGCAGGCCACCGACCTTGATCCTGGCTTCTTCGGGGCTCAAGCGCTTGTCGGCCATGACCGCCTGCAGCTCGGCGGTCTTCTCTGAAATTTGTTGTTGCAATTTCCTGATCATCTTGAGGATTTGCTGAATGGTCTGGGGCAAGCCACTTTCCTCGATGTCGCTGTCGTCCCCGGCAGCCTTGGAGGATTTCTTCAGCCCGGCCCCGGACAGCGACACTTTGACGCCCTCCCGCGATGACGGTTCGGCAACTAACGGAGAAATCCTTAGTTCTTCGTCATCAGCGGTTTTCGAGGACTCTGAAAACAGCTGCAAGTTATTGCTGCCATTAGTAATACCGCCAACGGAGGACATAACCGCGCATCTCCAAGTTGCTTCTGTTAACAGGCTATCGACCCATTAAAGGATTGCTTTACGACGGATCATCAACACGGCACGGACTGGCCGGAACCTCCTCCCGTGAGTTACCCTTACGGCTTATGTGTGCTTTCCCACAAGGATTCTAGAATGTCCGAGCCAGTTAAACTGCGCGCTCATAACCAGGCCCATTGCAAGGACTGCAGCCTGGCACCTCTCTGCCTGCCACTTTCTCTGAATCTGGAAGACATGGACGCGCTGGACGAAATCGTCAAACGTGGCCGCCCATTGAAAAAAGGCGAATTCCTGTTCCGTCAGGGTGATGGCTTCGACTCGGTCTATGCCGTCCGCTCGGGAGCCCTGAAAACCTTCAGCCTCAGCGACAGCGGCGAAGAACAGATCACCGGCTTCCACCTGCCCAGCGAGCTGGTGGGGTTGTCCGGCATGGATACCGAGAGCCATCCGGTTTCGGCACAGGCCCTGGAAACCACCTCGGTGTGCGAGATCCCCTTCGAGCGCCTGGACGAACTGGCCTTGCAGCTGCCACAACTGCGTCGCCAGTTGATGCGGGTCATGAGCCGCGAGATCCGCGACGACCAGCAGATGATGCTGCTGCTGTCGAAAAAGACCGCTGACGAGCGCATCGCCACCTTCCTGGTGAACCTGTCGGCGCGCTTCCGTGCCAGGGGTTTTTCTGCCAACCAGTTCCGCCTGAGCATGTCGCGCAACGAAATCGGCAACTACCTGGGCCTGGCGGTGGAAACCGTGTCCCGGGTGTTCACCCGCTTCCAGCAGAACGAACTGATTGCCGCCGAAGGCAAGGAAGTCCACATCCTCGACCCGATCCAGCTCTGCGCCCTGGCCGGCGGCTCGGTGGACGCCTGATCCACAGGCGCTGCGACTGAGCCAAGCGGCTCGGTCGCGGGTATACTGGCGCGGCTTATTTCGCCCGCCAGGACACCTGCAGATGGCCTTCGATTCCTTCGACATCAAATCCCTGATCCGCCCCGTCATCGACTTCCCGAAGCCGGGCGTGATCTTCCGCGACATCACCCCCCTGTTCCAGTCTCCACGGGCCCTGCGCCTGGTGGCCGACAGTTTCGCCCAGCGCTATGTCGAAGAAGACTTCAGCCACATCGGCGCCATGGATGCCCGGGGCTTCCTGATCGGTTCGATCATTGCCTACCAGCTGAACAAACCGCTGATCCTGTTTCGCAAGCAAGGCAAACTGCCAGCGGACGTATTGGCCGAGGGCTACCAGACCGAATACGGCGAAGCCTTCCTCGAAGTCCATGCCGACAGCCTGTGCGAGGGCGACTCGGTGCTGATGTTCGATGACCTGATCGCCACCGGCGGCACGCTGATCGCCGCAGCCAACCTGGTACGGCGCATGGGCGCGAAGATCCATGAAGCCGCAGCCATCATCGACCTGCCGGAGCTTGGTGGATCGCAAAAGCTCCAGGACATGGGCATCCCGACCTTCTGCCTGACCCAGTTCTCCCTGACCGAACGCTGACCAGGCGTGCCATCGCGGCCCCGGGACGACTATAGCCCCATCTGCTTGCTGATGATTTCGTTCATCACCTCACGGGTACCACCGCCGATGGACAGGATGCGATTGTCGCGATACAGGCGCTCCACCAGGCTTTCGCGCATGTAGCCCAGGCCACCGAGGATCTGCACCGCGTCGTAGGTGACGCGATCGGCAGTGTCGGTGGCGAAGTTCTTGGCCATGGAGATTTCCTTGATCACGCTCTGGCCGGCGGCCATCTTGGCCGCCTGGCGGTAGGTGAACTCCCGGGACACCTCCACAGCCGTGGCCATTTCCGCCAGCCGATGCTTGATCACCTGGAACTTGGCCACCGGCTTGCCGAACGCCTCGCGTTCGCGTGCCCATTTCAGGCTCTCTTCCACGGCCATCTGCGCAGTCATGTTGGCCATTAACGCCAGGGCCAGGCGTTCGCTCTGGAAGTTGCCCATGATGCAGGCGAACCCCATGTTCTCGACACCGATCAGGTTGCCCACCGGCACCCGGCAGTCCTCGAAGAACAGCTCGGCGGTATCGGACGCCCACCACCCCATCTTCTTCAACTGCCGGCCCACGGTGAAGCCGGGCGTGCCCTTCTCGATCAACAGCAGGCTGATACCGCCATAACCCGGCTCGCCGGTACGCACGGCCACGGTGTAGAAATCGGCGCGCACACCACTGGTAATGAACGTCTTGCTGCCGCTGACCCGATAATGATCGCCGTCGCGCACTGCGCGGGTCTGCAGGCTGGCCACGTCGGAACCGCCGCCGGGCTCGGTCACCGCCAGGGCGCAGATTTTCTCTCCGGACAGCACCAGGGGCGCCACACGCTCGCGAACCTCGGGACGCGCCCACTTGACGATGGGCGGCAGGCCGATATCCAGCGAGCCCAATCCCGCCACCAGGCCGCCGGAACCGCTGCGCATCAACTCTTCGCTGGCGGCGACCTTGGCGAACAGGTCGCCTTCGTGACTGCCCCCCAGGACTTCCGGATAACCGATACCGAGGATGCCGGCCGCGCCGGCCTTGAGATACAACTCACGGGGAAAGCTCTCGGCCTCCTCCCACTGCTCGATCTCGGGGAGGATTTCGCGCTCGACGAAACGTCGCACGCTGTCACGGATCAGTTGGTGGCTGGGATCGAAGTATTCCTGGCAGACAGACATCGGCAAGCTCCTCTGAAGGGTCGAAGGAACTTACCAAGCGCTTGCTTGGTTTTCAAGGGAGCGCAAAGATCCGTCCGCCGGCAGACGGATCGGGTTACAGGGTGATGGGTTTGCGTCCGGCGAAGGAATGGGCCAGGGTGCCGCCGTCCACCAGCTCCAGCTCGCCCCCCAAGGGCACACCATGGGCGATCCGCGAAGTGATCAGGCCCTTGTCGGTCAACAGCTGGGCGATGTAGTGGGCGGTGGCTTCGCCCTCCACCGTGGGGTTGGTGGCCAGGATGACCTCGCTGAAGGTGCCCTGCTCTTCGATCCGCGCCAGCAATTGCGGAATGCCGATGGCTTCCGGCCCCAGACCGTCCAGGGGCGAAAGGTGCCCCTTGAGCACGAAATAGCGACCGCGATAGCCGGTCTGCTCCACCGCGTAGACATCCATCGGCCCCTCGACCACGCACAGCAGGCTGTCATCGCGACGCGGATCGGCGCACTGCGGGCAGAGTTCGTCTTCGGTCAGGGTCCGGCACTGGCGGCAATGCCCCACCCCATCCATGGCCTGGCTCAGGGCCTGGGCCAGGCGCAGACCGCCGCTGCGATCACGCTCGAGCAGCTGCAGGGCCATGCGCTGGGCGGTTTTCTGCCCCACCCCGGGCAAGGTGCGCAGGGCATCGATCAGTTGGCGAATCAGGGGGCTGAAGCTCATGGGCAAGGGTCCGACAAAACGACGAGACGCGGTTTATACCCGCGCCCCGGGATAGCGTCAAATGCTCCCGTCGGTGGCGACCTTGACCACAAGCTTGCCGAAGTTGCGCCCTTCCAGCAGGCCGATGAACGCCTGCGGCGCCTGCTCCAGGCCTTCGACCACATCCTCCTTGAACTTGACCTTACCCTCGCGCACCCAGGGCGCCATGGCCTTGATGAACTCCGGCTGGCGATCACCGTAGTCGTCGAACACGATGAACCCCTGGATCCGCACCCGCTTGGTCAGCAGGCTGCGTTGCAGCAGCGGCAGGCGATCCGGCCCCGCCGGCAGCTCCTGGGCGTTGTACTGGGCAATCAGGCCACACAAGGGGATGCGTGCCTTGGCATTGAGCAACGGCAGCACCGCGTCGAACACCTTGCCGCCGACGTTCTCGAAATAGATATCCACGCCCTTGAAGCACGCCTGGGCCAGTTCGTCGGCGAACTCCGGGCTCTTGTGATCGATACAGGCATCGAATCCCAGTTCCTCCACCGCGTAGCGGCATTTGTCGGCCCCACCGGCGATTCCCACCACGCGCAGGCCCTTGAGCTTGGCCACCTGTCCCACCACCGAACCCACCGCCCCGGATGCCGCGGCCACCACCAGGGTCTCCCCGGCCTTGGGCTGGCCGATGTCCATCAAGCCCATGTACGCGGTCATGCCAGGCATGCCCAGCACACCCAGGGCCATGGACGGGCTGGGCAAGCCCGCCGGCACTGGCACCAGGTTGCGCCCATCGCTGATGCAGTGGCTCTGCCAGCCGGTGGCGCCCACCACCAGATCGCCTTCCTGGAACTTGGGATTCAGCGAACGCTCGACCCGGCTCACCGCGCCTCCGGTCATGACTTCATCGATTTCCACCGGCGCCGCGTAGGATGGCGCATCGCTCATGCGCCCACGCATATAAGGGTCCAGGGACAGGTACAGGGTCTTGAGCAGCACCTGGCCGTCCGCCAGCTCCGGCAACGCCACCCGCTCCAGGCGAAAGTTCTCCGGAACCGGCGCGCCCTGGGGGCGCGACACCAGTACCACACGCTGATTGAGGGTCATTGTTTGCGGCATCCCAGACACTCCGTTATCGATGAATGGACAAGACTGTATAGGGTGCAGACCATGGCCAGGCACCGGTGTTCGATGTTTCTGCCCCTGGCCGCAGCTTCACACAGGGCGTTTCGGCCCCCGCCGGGCCAATCGATGGGCAAAAAAATGCCAGGCTCCGGGCCTGGCATTGTTCGTTGCAATCCGATACGCCGCAGCGAATCAGAAAGGCAGCTTCATGCCCGGAGGCAGCTGCATGCCGGCGGTCATGCCGGACATCTTTTCCTGGCTGTTGGCTTCGATCTTGCGCACGGCGTCGTTCACCGCGGCGGCGAACAGGTCTTCCAGCACTTCGCGATCGTCGTCGCTGACGCCTTCCAGCAGGCTTGGATCGATGCTCACGCGCTTGATGTCATGACGACCGGTCATGACCACGCTGACCATATCGCCACCAGCCTTGCCGGTGACTTCGGCGTTGGCCAGTTCTTCCTGCATCTTGGCCATCTTTTCCTGCATCTGCTGCGCCTGCTTCATCAGGCCGGCCATGCCACCTTTCATCATGGTAATTACCTCAAGTATGGTGATGAGAACGGCGCCCGACCCTTGGCCGGCGCCCTTTAAGTTAAATGCTCAACCCTGCGCGGCCGGGGCCTCGACAGGTTCAATGGTATCGTGGCGCACCACCGCACCGAACTCCTGGACCATCCGCTGGATGAACGGATCGCCATGAATCGATTCCTCCGCCTCGCGCTGACGGTCGGCGCGACGCCGGGACGCGGCCTGGGCCGGGGTTTCCTGCTCGGGCTTGATCAGTTCGATGTTCAGCGTCAGCGTACGCCCGTGGTACTGGTTCAGTGCCTCGTTGAGGCGGCGCTGCTGGGTGGCGTTGAACAGCGCGCTATGGGCCGGGTCCAGGTGCAGCAGCCACTGATCACCGTCCACCGCGATCAGGGTGCAGTTGGCGGCAATACTGCCAGTCATCCCGGAAATAGGCAGCTTCGGAAACAGTTCCAGCCACTCCAGGGCCAGGCCGGTGGCCGGCATGGCGGCCGGCTCCGGCTCGGGTTCCGGGGCTGGCTCGGCGGTGTGCTCGCTGGCCAGTTCATCGAGGTAGCTGTAGGCCGAATCCATGTCCGGCTCGATGTAGTCCTCGTCCAGCGGTGGCTCGTCGTCCAGGTCGATCCCCGGGGTCGCGGCATCCACCTCGGCCACGCTCGGCTCGGGCATCGGCGCACTGGCCCACTCCGGGACGTCCGGCACCACGCTGTCCGGCACCGGGGTCAGGACGGCTGGCAGCTCCGGTGGTTCGGCGATGACATCCAGCATCGGCTCCACGGCCGGCTGTTGCTCCAGCGGCGGCTCCACCGGGTCGTTCCACGGCAGGTCGACCACCTCTTCGGCCTGTACCGGCTCAGGTTCAGGCTCGGCTTCGACCGGGGCCGGGGTCGGCTCGGGTGCTGGCGCAGGTATTGGCGTTGGCGCAGCGGCCGGATCGGCTACCGGCTGCGCAGCAGGAGAGGCGGCAGGGGCCGAAGCGAGCGGCACACTGGCCACAGGCGCGGCAACGGACTCGACCGCTGCTGGCGCCGCCACGGCTTGGGCGGAATCAACTGTGGCCTGGCTGATCCCCACTGGCTTTAGCGATTGTCTCGGTGCATCCGCGGTATCCGCCGGCCGGAAGGCCAGCATCCGCAGCAGGACCATTTCAAAACCGCCACGCGGGTCAGGCGCCAAGGGCAGGTCGCGCCGGCCAATCAGGCCCATCTGGTAATAGAACTGTACATCTTCGGCCGGCAGGGCCCGGGCCAGGGCCAGCACTCGCTCGCGATCGCCGTGACCGTTGTCGACGCCCTCGGGCAGCGCCTGGGCGATGGCCACCCGGTGCAGCACGTTGAGGATCTCCGAGAGCACGCCGTTCCAGTCCGGCCCCTGCTCCGCCAAGTGGCGTACCGCCTCCAGCAGAGCCTTGGCATCGCCCTCGATCAGCCCATGGAGCACATCGTAGACCTGGCCGTGATCGAGGGTGCCGAGCATGGCCCGGACATCGGCGGCCATGACCTTGCCCTCGCCAAAGGCGATGGCCTGGTCGGTGAGGCTCATGGCGTCGCGCATCGATCCGTCGGCGGCGCGGCCCAGCAGCCACAGGGCGTCATCCTCGAACGGCACGTTCTCCACACCCAGCACATGGCTCAGGTGCTCGACCACCCGCTCGGGGGTCATGTTCTTCAGGGAGAACTGCAGGCAGCGGGACAGGATGGTCGCCGGCAGCTTCTGCGGATCGGTGGTCGCCAGGATGAACTTGACGTAGGGCGGCGGCTCCTCGAGGGTCTTGAGCAGGGCGTTGAACGAGTGACTGGAGAGCATGTGCACTTCGTCGATCAGGTAGACCTTGAAGCGCCCGCGGCTCGGGGCATACTGCACGTTGTCCAGCAGTTCGCGGGTGTCCTCCACCTTGGTCCGGCTCGCGGCATCGATCTCGATCAGGTCGACGAAGCGCCCTTCGTCGATCTCGGTGCACACCGAACAGGTGCCGCACGGCGTGGAAGTGATGCCCGTTTCACAATTCAGGCATTTGGCAATGATCCGCGCGATGGTGGTCTTGCCCACCCCGCGCGTACCGGTAAACAGGTAGGCATGGTGCAGCCGCTGGCTGTCCAAGGCATTGATCAGAGCCTTGAGCACATGGGTCTGGCCGACCATTTCGCGGAACGAGCGCGGACGCCATTTACGTGCAAGAACCTGATAACTCATCGAAAACCGTCGCAACTGGAAAGCGGAAGCCGGTAATGCTAGCGGAGCAAGGGCGAAATTGCATCCGGCGCGCTCGTCTAATCTGTCTAAGCTGCCTTCTGCCAAGGCTTGCCCGCTCGCCGACACCCGGAGACTCTATGCGCTGGATCCCAGGCGCCCTGCTTCTGCTCTGCGGCAACCTGCATGCCACGGAACCGCCCCTGCGCTTCGTCGTCGCCGACAGCTGGGCCATGCCGGCCATCGCACTGGAGGACGACCGCCCCAGCGGCGGCATTCTCTACGACACCATGGACAGCCTGGCCCGGCACCTGGGCCTGCGCGCCGAATTCCATGTCCTGGCCCGGGCCCGGGTACAAAAGGCCATGGCCCAGGGCGAAGTCGACGTGCGCTGCTACGCCGCCCCGGCCTGGCTGCCGGTTCCGTCCGCCGACTACCTGTGGAGCGCTCCGCTGTTCCGTCAGCGCAACTTGCTGGTGAGCACCAGCCCGGTACCCGCCGTCATCAAGCTCGACGACCTGCCGCGCCAGCACATCGGCACGGTCCTGAGCTATACCTATGCTCCCTTGCAGCCACTGTTCGACGCCAACCTGCTGATTCGCGATGACGCGCGCAACGAGCAGCAGGTATTGCAGAAGCTGGTGGTGGGCCGCTACCGCTACGCCATCGCCAGCCAGTGGACCCTGGACTGGTTCAACAAGACCCAGGCCAGCGACAACCCGCTGCATGGGGTCGCCCTGGTGCAGGACCAGGCCGTAGGTTGTTATGTGCGCAATGATCCGGCCGTACCGGGCGAAGAGATCCTGGGTACCCTGCGGCAAATGAAGGAATCCGGCGAAATCGATGCCATTGTCCAGCGCTACGTCGACTCCAACCCGCCCGCGCAAGCCTCGGCCACGCCCTGAGAACCGACGCGCCAGGCTGGCGGCGGCAGATAGCGATGGGCCCACTCCAGCACGGCGCCCGCCGGCATCGGCGCGGCGATGAAGTCGCCCATGGCCACCTCGCAGCCCAGGGCCATCAGGCGCTCGCCATGGGCCAGGCTTTCCAGGCCCTCGGCCACCACCTGGCGGCCAAACGCCTGGGCCAACCCCACCAGGGCCTGGACCAGCGCCTGGTCGTCCTGGTCGTGGAGCATGTCGCGCACGAACAACCGGTCGATCTTGATGGTCTGGGTCCGCAGGTGCTTGAGATAGCTCAGGGACGAATGCCCGGTGCCGAAGTCGCCCAGGGAGAACTGCACGCCAAAACCCTGGCAGGCATCCAGGCAATCGCTGACCTTGCGGATGTTATCGATGGCCACCGACTCGACGATTTCCAGGTCCAGCAAGGCTGGAGAAACGTCCGGATAACGATCGAGCATGCCCTTGAGCCGCTCGACGAAATCCGCCCGCTGGAAATGCCGGGCGGCGACATTCAGGCTGACCGGCCACTGCTGCCCGGCGGCCTGCCAGGATTGCAACTGGTCCATCACGCCATCCATGACCCATTCGCCGATATCGACGATCAAGTCGGTCTCTTCCACCTGGGGCAGGAACTCGTGGGCCGCCAGCAATCCGCGCTGCGGATGCTGCCAGCGCAACATGGCCTCCAGGCCCACCACGGTCCCGCTGCGCATGTTCACCTTGGGCTGGAAGAACAACCGCAACTGCCCGCCGTCCAGGGCCTGGCGTACCTGCTCGACGGTCTGGTAGGTGACCATCACCTCGCGATCGCGCAATACATCGAACAGGTGGAAGCGGTTGCGGCCGCTCTGCTTGGCCACGTACATGGCCTGATCGGCATGGCGCAGCAGGGTGTCGGCATCCTGGTTGTCGGCGGGAAACAGGGTCACGCCGATACTGGCGAAGACATTGATGTCCTTGCCCTGGATCGAATACGGCTGGGAAATGGTGGCCAGCACCCGTTGCAACGCGGCGCGCAACTCCAGCATGTCGCGCACGTAACGCAGGATCAGCACGAACTCGTCGCCCCCCAGGCGCGCCACCACGTCTTCGCCACGAATGATCGAGCGCAGCCGCGCGGCCACTTCCACCAGCAGCAGGTCGCCACAGGCATGGCCATAACCGTCGTTGACTGCCTTGAAGCCATCGAGGTCGAGCATGCATACCGCCAGGGGAATTTCTTCCTGGCGGGAGAATTCCAGGGCCTGGTGCAGCCGGTCGGAGAGGAACGCGCGATTGGGCAGCCCAGTGAGCACGTCATGCCCGACCCGCCATTGCAAGGAATGCAGGAGCTGGCGTTTTTCGCTGACATCGAAACGAATCGACACATAGCGCACCACTCGCCCCGAACGCTGGTCCACCAGCGGCACCATGGTGCTGTCGACCCAGTACAGGCTGCCGTCCTTGGCGCGGTTGCAGATCTCGCCCTTCCAAACCTGGCCACGGGTGATGGTGCGCCACAGCTCGGCGAAGAACTCCGGAGCATGCAGCCCGGAACTGAGCATGCTGTGGTCGGCGCCGATCAGCTCTTCACGGCTGTAGCCCGAGATGTGGCAGAACAGATCGTTGACATAGGTGATGCGCCCGGCCAGGTCGGTTTCGGAAAAAATGGCGGCGGCATCGACGGCCCTGCGGTATTTCTCATCCATGAGTCGAACTCACTGTCGCTAGCGGTTGAACCGCTCGACCAGGGCATGCAGCCCGCAAGAGATGTTTTCCAGCTCGGCGCCGCGAAGAACCCCGGCGCTGGCGTTCTCGGCAGTGCGCTGCACCGTGGCGGCGACACTGTTGATCTGTTCCGACACCGATTCGGCTACATGGGACTGCTCCTGGGAAGCGGCGGCCATCTGCTGGCTCATATCGGTGATGCGCTCGACCGCGGCGCCGATGCCTAGCAAGGCCTGCTGCGCCTGCAATACCTGCCGCACCCCCTGCTCGGCTTCCTCGATCCCCAGGCTGGCGATCTGCACCGCCTCGTCGGCCCCGGCCCTCAGGCTGTGGATGATGCCCTGGATCTGTTCGGTGGACTCCCGGGTCTTGCCGGCCAAGGCCCGCACCTCATCGGCCACCACGGCGAACCCGCGCCCTTGTTCACCGGCCCTTGCGGCCTCGATGGCCGCATTCAAGGCCAGCAGGTTGGTCTGGTCGGCGATTGCCTGGATCACGCTCGCCGCCACCATGATGTCCTGGGTCTGCCCGGCCAGGTCGCCCACCGCCTGGTTGATCTGGGTGACCGTGCGCGCCAGCACCTGGATGGCATCACGGGAAGTGCCTGCCACCTCGCTGCCCTGCTGTGCCAGCAGGTTGGCGGTATGGGCTTCGCTGGCGGTGTGCTGCACATGCTCGGCGACTTCGGTGATCGAGGCGGCCATCTGGGTCATCGCGGCGGCGGTCATGTCGGTTTCCGCCCGCTGCTCCAAAAGAGCCGTCTCGGTACGACTGGACAACTGGCTGGAGTCGGCCGCCGCTTCCGCCATTTGCCGGGCCAGGTCGCTGAGGCGGGTCAAGGCGGTTTTCAATCGAGCCTCCTCGCTGACCAGGATCATCTGCAGTTGCGCTGCCGGGCCAAGGGATTCGCTATAGGCCAGGGCGCAGATCGGATCGGCGAAGGTGTTGGGCGTGCTGCTGACGATCTCCTTGAGTTGTCGTCCCAGGTGGCGCTGGGCCAACAGGCCGACGCCGAGGAAGCCGGCCAGCGTCAGGCCCTGGGCCGCCAGGGTCGGCAGCCAGTTGAATGCCGCCAGGCAGGCCGTGGCGACGGCCATGGGCAGCAATAAAGGCCGGGCGCCAGCCTCCAGGTGCCGCCACGCCGGGACCGGTGACTTGTCGGCGCGCAGCCTTGCATACAGGGCTTCGGCGCGGCGCACTTGCTCCCGGGTCGGCTTGACCCGCACCGACTCATACCCCACCAGTCGCCCGTCCTCGAGGATCGGCGTGACATAAGCGCTGACCCAATAGAAGTTGCCGTTCTTGCAGCGGTTCTTCACCACCCCCATCCAGCTGCGCCCGGCCTTGAGATAGCGCCACATGGATTCGAACACCGCAGCCGGCATATCCGGATGTCGTACCAGGTTGTGAGTGCTGCCGATCAGTTCGCCCTGGCTGAAGCCACTCATAGCGGCGAACTCGGCATTGCAGTACGTAATGTGACTGCTGGTATCGGTGGCGGATATGAGCCGCTGCTGGTCGGGAAAGGTCTGCTCGATAGAGTTGACCGGCAAATTGAGACGCACTTTAGAACTCCATAGACAGCCTGCAATCAATAGTTGCCAGAGTCGGCATTAATTGATTGGCGATTACTTTCCTGGCGGTACAACTCAATCGGAAGATACGCCCTGATTGCAGCCGTACAGCGGGTTTGCGCCGCGGTTGACCGTCGGTTCGACATAGATCAACTAGGATCAGGTAAGGCGTCAGATGGAGGCGGCGGACGAAGTGTTGGCGGGATTACGAGACGTTCGAGCCTCTGCCAAGTCCTGGGTTTAGGTGAACAAGGGAAATGCAATGATTTCTTGTTTCATAAACCTGCCTTCTGAAACTAGATCACCAAATACCTGTCCGAGGCGCCGATTCTACGAAATACATCACATTTTGCAAAGCAAGGTGATGAAACATGGTGTTGTCTAATGCCAATATTTATCGTTAAGTTCTTGATTCTAAATGGGAATTGAGCGATGCAAATTTCAAGTTTGGGTGCAGCCATCAAGCGCTATCGAAAGGTAGCGGGGCTTACTCAGGCTGAACTAGGTGAAAAAACCGGTTTTGACCCCAAAACCATCAGCCGCTTCGAAACCGGCACCTACACCCCCAGCGTTGAAGCTCTATTTCTATTGGCCGAAGTACTGGGAGTGAAGCTGAAAGCCTTCTTCGCCGATCTGGGTGATGAAGACGAACAGCGGGCTTATTTGTTCGGTGTCATTCACAAAGCCACCCCGAAGGATCTGGGAAAGCTGATAGCAGCGGTAGACCAGGCCTTGTCCAAGCCTTGAGCCCCGCAGTCAATCAAGAGAGGCCTGCTCGCCCCCCCCTTGCGAGCGGGCCTCTTTTTCACCTTGCGACTCCTGACAGGAACTGACGGCCCCGGCGCATAAGCTGCCGCTGCAATCCAGTCCTCCAGGAGTCATGATGATCACCAACACCTATTTTTTGCTCTACGTGGATAGCCCCATTGACAGCGCGGACTTCTACAGCCGCCTGCTGGACAAGCCGCCGGCGCAGGCTTCGACGGATTTCGCCCTGTTCATCCTCGACTCGGGAATCAAGCTCGGACTCTGGTCCCGGCAGGCCGTCAAGCCCGAATCCCAGGCGTGCGCGGGCGGTGGCGAACTGGGTTGGGCCGTGGACAGCCGCGAAGCGGTGGATGAACTGCATCGTCACTGGCAGGCGCTGGGCATCACCATCGTCCAGGAGCCGACCGAGACGGGTTTCGGCTACACCCTGCTCGCCCTCGACCCCGACGGGCACCGCCTGCGAGTGCTGTACCTCACCGCGAACTGACCTCTCATTTCCCAGGGGCGCAATCGTCGCCCTTGGACCGTCCTTCACCACTCATCGGAAATAAATGGAAACATTGCATTGAGCAGCAAGCGGCTCATCGTTATCCTTGCGCGCCTATTACTTGTCACAAAATGTAA
>NZ_JBJJLO010000102.1:0-24201 GCF_046230915.1 Pseudomonas sp. KCJK8993 | reverse complement strand
ACTCGGCCTTCCCAGGGGGCGGGTGAATCAAGATCACCAGCGTACGGCGCGCCCTACCGGGCGGCGCATCGCGGGTGTGGGGTGTGCGTGTTTGACATCGCTTCGTGTAGCCGTTGCCGCAGGCTGCGCACGGGCGCGCAGTGGCCGCTGGGTCTTGAATGCGTTGAAGGTCCTTCGGCCCTTGTCGCAGCCTCGCTTTGGCTCGACAGCGGCTACAGGCCGCTTTGTGTAGCCGCTGCCGCAGGCTGCGCACGGGTGCGCAGCGGCCGCCTGGATCTTGAATCCACCGAAGACTTTTTGGCCTTTTCGCTGCCTTCGACAGGCTCAAAACCTATCCAAATCTCTTTCTTTTGTAAGGGGTTTCCGAGAGACTTCCTGGCGCTTGCGGGTGAGCACTCTGCTCACTAGTCTCGGTTCGTCACTGACCCTCAGTGATCGGGTTTAGCAGCCCGATACCAAGACTCGTAAGCATCGTCGTCAGCCCGGTTGGTTATCTACCTGCTGGGCTTTGTTATGGCGGCTGTGCGTGGGGCACCCTCGGGTGCGCCGGGTTCCTTGGACCGGTCTGCTAACCCGCGTACAGCTGCCACCCTCACGTTTAGCAGCGTCGGGTGATAGCTCAACTCCAAGGAGCTACACCATGAAAAAGCTCGTCCCCGATCCACCCGTTTTCTCTTCTGTTTCACGTCGCAACCCGGAGCATGACCGGGCCAACGAGGTGATTCTCCATGCGCTGGTGAACACCCGTACCGGTTCGCTGATCCGGACGCTGAAACCCACGGTCGCCGCGCCTGTGGGTCGCGATTCGTTGTTCAACGTCCGCTCCGGTATCAGTGCCGAGGAGGCCCTGGTCCATGTGTCCATGTTGCTCAAGGCTGCCGAGGAGGTGTCCGATGAGATCACCGAGCAGGCCAGCGGCGTCGAGCGTGGGTTGATCTGGTCCCTGGTGCATTCGGTGGAGATGGCGCGCGGCGTGGTGGATGCCTTGCTCGATGGCCATCGTCTTTCCCCTGACTGATACGCATCACCTGTGGCGAGGGAGCGTGCTCCCGCTGGGGCGCTTTCTCGCCCCAGTGCCCAGTGTTCGACTTCATCAGCGGGACGCCTTGGAGAGCCCGGAATCTGCCGGCCAAGATCTTCAGTCATGGGCTCGTGGGCAGCTCGCCATAACCTTTGCTTTACCTTGGCCTTGTGCCCGCAAACCCTGGCACCAGTAGGGGCTGCTTGCTGTTTGCCGGGGCTTGGTGCGTGCCTTCATGCCCTCTATTTGAACTTCCAATACGCCATGGACGAACAATCGGACATTGCTTATAACCGCTAGCGCTCAATGGACGATGCAGCAGGCGGTTGTATTTCATGGAAGACATCCACTCCGCGACTCTAGAAACAACGCTTCATGGCAAACGCGCTCGAAGGCCAGGCTTGTCGCGTCGTGCCGCGAACAAGGGCTGGCACACCGCCCAAGACATCTCGCTGCTGGCGCAGTTGGCGGCGCTGCTGCATGACTTGGGCAAGGCCAGCCGGGCCTTCCAGCAGAAGCTGCGGCGCCGCGGCCTGGCACACAACCTGTATCGCCATGAGTGGGTATCGCTGCGGCTGTTCCTGGCCTTTGTCGGGACGGACGATGACCCTGCCTGGCTCCGGCGCTTGGCCTCGCCCAGTGCCGAGGATGATCAGGCTTGGCTGGCTGCCGGGCGGTTTCAGCGGGACGGGCTCGATGCCACGACGCCGCCATTCAAGCAGCTCGCGCCCTTGGCGGCTGCCGTGGCTTGGCTGGTGGTCAGCCATCATCGCTTGCCGACGCTGCCCAGCTGGAACGAGGCCGGTGATGGCGAGCAGTCGTGGCTGGGCAAGAAGTCCGCGCGCTTCAATCCCGCGATGCTGGACAACCTGATCGAGGGCATCACCCACGAGTGGAACGAGTGCAGTCGTTCGGCGCCGCTCAACGAGGTCGAGGCGTTCTGGCAATTCGAGCACGGCCTGCCCGTGGTCTATCCCCAGTGGCGGGCCCAGGCGGCCAAGATCGCCCAGCGGTTGTGGGTGCTGCAGGCCAAACCCGGGCATAACGATTGGCTGGACAACCCTTATGTGATGCACCTGGCGCGGATGAGCCTGATGTTGGCTGATCATCACTATTCCAGCCTGCCGCCGGAGTCCAATCAGCGAGTCAGGGGCGATAACCAGGGCCTGGTGTTCGCCAATACCCATAGCGATGGCCAGCTCAAGCAGCCCCTGGATGAACACTTGCTCGGGGTTGCCCGCATGACCCGCAGCATCGTCCATGGCTTGCCCGATTTCGAGCGGCGCCTGCCGCGCTTGGCGCGTCATGCAGGCTTGCGCAAGCGCAGTGGCTCCGGGCGTTTTGCCTGGCAGGACCAGGCGGTGGATGCAGCGACCGGCTTGCGTGGCCAGTCGCAGCGACAAGGCGCCTTTATCGTCAACATGGCCTCTACCGGATGCGGCAAGACCCTGGCCAATGCACGGATCATGCATGCCCTGGCCGACCCCCAGGCCGGCATGCGTTGCACCTTCGCCCTGGGGCTGCGCAGCCTGACCTTGCAGACCGGCAACAGCTACCGCCAGCTACTGAACCTGGGCGACGACGGCCTGGCCATCCGGGTTGGCGGCTGCACCAGCCGGGCGTTGTTCGAGCATTACCAGGCCCGGGCCGAAGCCAGCGGTTCGGCTTCGACCCAGGCCCTGATCGAAGAAGACAGCCATGTGCGCTACGAGGGCTCGCTGGCCGCCCACGGCCTGTTGTCCAAGGTGGTGAACCAGCCCCAGATCACCGCGTTGCTCAATGCGCCCATGCTGGTCTGCACCATCGATCACTTGATGCCCGCCACCGAAGCGCAAAGGGCCGGGCGGCAGATTGCACCGATGTTGCGCTTGCTCAGCAGCGACCTGGTGCTCGATGAGCTGGATGATTTCGACCTGGCCGACCTGCCGGCCCTGACGCGCCTGGTGTACTGGGCGGGTTTGCTGGGCACGCGGGTGCTGTTGTCGTCGGCGACCCTGCCAGCGGCCCTGGTGCAGGGGATGTTCCAGGCCTATGGCGCCGGGCGCCGGCACTATCGGCGCAATCGTGGAGCGCTCGACACGCCTGATGAGATCCCGTGCCTGTGGGTCGATGAGTTCACGGCCCAGCCCTTCAACTGCCACGACGCCGAGACCTTCAGCCAACAGCATCGGACCTTCGTCGATCAGCGGGTGCAGGCGCTCGGGTGTATCGAGCCCAGGCGGCGTGGCGAACTGGTTGCCTTGAGCATGGGCGCGCAGCCAGTGGCGGACATACGCCGGACATTCGCCGAGCAGGTTCGAACCACGATGTTGCAGGCCCATGCCCGGCATGCCGAGGTGTGCCCGCACAGTGGCAAGCGCGTCAGTTTTGGCCTGGTGCGCATGGCCAATATCGAACCGCTGTTCGATGTGGCCCTGGCCCTGTTCGCCCTCGGTGCACCTGCCGGCCAGCGCATTCATCTGTGCGTCTACCACTCGCGGTTCCCGCTGCTGCTGCGCTCGGCCATCGAGGCGCAGTTGGACACCTGCCTGGACCGTCGCCAGCCGGGCGCGGTTTATGACCAACCACAGATCCGCCAGCTGCTCGACCAGTACCCCGAAGAGGAACATCTGTTCGTGGTCCTGGGTTCGCCGGTCACTGAAGTCGGGCGCGACCATGACTACGACTGGGCCGTGGTCGAACCCTCATCGATGCGTTCGCTGATCCAGCTGGCCGGGCGGGTACAGCGCCACCGCCAGCAGCCGTGCCGGCACGCCAATATTTTTATCTTCGATAGCAACCTGCGGCATTTCGAGCAGCCAGGAGCCGCAGCGTTCATCCGCCCTGGTTTCGAGCATGACAGCCGCCAGCCGGATCACCCCCTGCGCCTGGCCAGCCATCGCCTCGGGCAGCTGCTGGATCCGGCCGACTACCAGGAACTCAGCGCCCGCCCGCGCATCCAGCCCAGGGCCAGCCAGGCGTGGCGTCCACGGCACAACCTGGTGGACCTGGAGCAGGCGCGGCTCAGCGCACAGATGTTGCCCAAGGATCGCAGCCGCGCAGGCCAACCGGCCCCACGCGGGGTCAAGCCAGTGGTTTTCGATCTGGACGCGGCCTGTGCCTGGCAATACCCCAGGGCGGCCCTGACCTGGGCCTTGCCCCAGCACCAGCCTTTTCGTGAAAACACCATCAGGGAGACAGAGTTGCTGTGGTTGCCCGATGACGATGAAGAACGCTTGGTCTTGCACCGTATTCATGAGCAGCCCGGGTTTCGTACGCCAGACCTCTATCTGCCGACGTCTTCGTTGTTGCAGGAAATCGATCTGGAGGCACTTTCCGGCCCAGGCATCAGCCCGTGGGGGCGGCATGAGCTGTTGTCGCTGCTGGTCGAGCAGGCGGACATTCAAGGCCTGTCGTTGCGGGCCTGCGCCGAGCGCTTTACGGCGGTCAAGTTGAGCGACAGCACCAATGGCTGGCGCTTTCATCCGGTATTGGGGTTTGCTAGAAAGCGGTAGTGGCCAGGTGCCACTTGCAGCCGTTAGAGATGGGTCATCAAGCCGTATTTTCTACAGGGAGGAGACATGAACGAAGGATCGGATCAGTTACCGCGCATCCTGCTTTTCCGTAACGCCATCACGGCGTTCATCCAGGAACGGCGGGACGCAAAACTGAAAGGCGTTGAGGCCAGTGATGCGCTCAACGCCGCAAAATATGAATACGCCACCTGGCTCGCCGACGCGGCCCGTCGAGTAGGGCAGATCCAGGCCGTCACCCATGTGCTCAAGGCCACCCATCCCGACGCTCGCGGCAGCAGCCTGCATGTCGCTCCGCAAACATTGCCGCGGCACCGGGAAGTCGGCAGCCACATGCTGGGTAGCGACTACGCGCAGGACATCGTCGGCAACGCCTCCGCGCTGGATGTCTACAAGTTCCTCAGGCTGGAGGTGGATCAACGTCGGCTACTGGACTGGCTGCTGGAGGACGATGCCGACCTGTTGGCCGCCCTGAGCCCGGACCCGGCCCTGGCGCAAAGTTGGGCCGAAGCCTTCAAGGGCCTGGTTCGCCCCCATCAGACCTTGAGTTCCCACGCCATGGCCAAGCAGGTGTTCTGGTGCGTGTCGGGCGAGCCTGGCGACGATGCCGGTTTCGAACTGTTGCAACCGATGTTTCCCAGCAGCCTGGTCCATGCGGTCCATGCCGATATCAACGATGCACGTTTTGGGGAGCGCAACCAGGCGGCGCGCCAGGCCCGGCGCCAGCGTCAAGCCCACGACGGAATCTATCGCGACTATCCACAACTGGTGATACGCAAGCTCGGCGGGACCAAGCCGCAAAACATCAGCCAGCTCAACAGTGAGCGTGGCGGAGTGAATTACTTGCTGGCGTCCTTGCCCCCTAAATGGCGCCAGCAGCATCCGGGCAACCTGCTGCACCTGGAGTCGGTGTTCAGTCGCCTGCGGCGTTTCGAAGACATGGGCGAGCTGATCGAGGCCCTCTGCCTCCTGCTGCAAGCCGATCCGGCGCGCAGCCTGCGCACTCGGGCTCAACGTGAACGTATAGAGTGCGCCCTGGGCCGGGCGTTGGCGGCCTTTGGCCTGAGCTTGCGGGCCTCTTTACCTCCTGGTTGGAGCCGTGATCGGCACTGCCAGCTGCCGCTGTGCGAACAACTCTGGCTCGACCCGCAACGCGCGCAGTTGGCACCGGGTGATGACCACCAGGACGCGGACCAGGCCTTCGCTGCGGCCTTCGCCCAACGCCGTTGGCCGGACGAGATCGCCCAGCGTTTCGGCCACTGGTTGAATGCCATCCTGCTGCAACGGGGCCTGCCGGTGGGCGATACCGAACAGGCGCATTGGGCGCGGCAGGCGGTGGTCGATGCCGAGATCTCATGCGCTACCCATGAGGTGGCGGAACAGGAGGTGCGCCATGGCTGAGTGCCCACATTTCGAGCACCTGCTGGTCATCCCTCACCTGCAAGTACAGAACGCCAATAGCCTTTCCAGCCCGCTGACCCATGGCTTTCCGTCGATCACCGCCTTTCTCGGGCTGATGTGGGCCCTGGAACGCAAGACGGTCGATACGGGCCTGGATCTGCAATTCAACGCGGTGGGTGTGGTGGTCCACGATCACGAAGAACAGGTCACCGATGGTGATTTCGTCAACACCCTGCGCCTGACTCGCAATCCCCTCAATCGCGATGGCAGCACCGCCGCGATTGTCGAGGAAGGGCGGGTCCATCTGCGCATCAGCCTGGTATTCGCGGTCCAGAGCCAGGCCCTTGACGACAAGGAAAGTACCGTCGCCCGCCAAGTGCGGGAGCTCTTGCTGCAGATGCGTATTGCTGGCGGCAGCCTGATTCCCTCCCGTGCCCCCCAGGGCCAGCAACAGCCCTATTCGATCCCCATGACGGGGGATGAAGAGGCACGGGACGTGTTGTTCTACCAGGCCAAGTTGCGCCTGCTGCCGGGCTTCACCCTGGTGGAGCGCCAGGACCTGCTGGAGCAACGCCATCGCGATCTGCAAGCCAGGCAACCCGGGGCTTCGGTGTTGGACGCCTGGCTGTCGCTGTCACGGATCAACTGGTCCAGCGTGGCCCCCGGCGCAGACGAGGCAGCTCCAGGGCCGGTGCAGTGGCGCAACGACCGCGCCGACCTCGGCTGGCTGGTGCCGATCCCCGTGGGTTATGGCGCGCTCACCGCCTTGCAGGCGCCGGGCACGGTGGCCCGGGCTCGCGACTCGCAAACGGCCTTTCGCTTCGTGGAAAACCTCTATGGCATCGGGCAGTGGATCAGCCCACACCGTTTGCAATCGCCACAACAACTGCTCTGGTACGCCGACTCTCGCAGCGACCAGGGCCTGTACCGCTGCCGCAATGACTACCGCGCGCCATCGCTGGCGCACTTCGACTGATTGCAAAGGAGTTCGAACATGAGCAATGACGCCCTGAAAACCGCTTCGGTCCTGGCCTTCGAGCGCAAGCTGGACCCTTCCGATGCGCTGTTCCATGCCGGCGACTGGCAGTCGCGCAGTCAGTGGGAGCCCGTGGTGGTGCGGGAAAAATCCGTACGCGGAACCATTTCCAACCGACTCAAGGCCAAGGAGCTGGACCCAGCCAAGCTGGATGCCGCCATTGAAAGCCCCAATCTGCAAACTGTGGACGTGGCGACCCTGCCGCATGATGCCGACACCCTGCGGGTCAGCTTCACCCTGCGGGTGCTGGCCGGTACTGGCCAGCCTTCGGCCTGCAACGATTTCGCCTACCGGCAGAAACTGCTCGAGACTGTACAGGGGTATGTCCAGGCCAATGGCTTCGGCGAATTGGCCCACCGCTACGCCCATAACCTGGCTAACGGTCGCTTCCTGTGGCGCAACCGCATTGGCGCCGAGCAGGTCGAGGTGGAGGTCGAGCATCTGGTGGAGGGCCAGGCAGCGACGCAATGGCGCTTCGACAGCCTGAGCCTGTCCTTGCGTCAGTTCGACGCTGCCGGTGAGCAGGGCGAGGCCTTGCAGTCGTTGGCTGGCTTGATTGCCCGGGGCCTGGCCGGCGAACAGCATGTGCTGCTGCGCATCACGGCCTACGCGCGCATGGGCGCCGGGCAGGAAGTGTTCCCGTCCCAGGAGCTGATCCTGGACCGTGGGCGCGGAGACAAGAGCAAGACGCTGTACAGCGTGGGCAAGATCGCCGGCATCCACTCGCAGAAAGTCGGCAATGCCTTGCGCAGCATCGACACCTGGTACCAGGGCGCCGACAGCAACGGGCCGATCGCCGTGGAACCCTATGGCTCGGTGACCACCCAGGGCAAGGCCTATCGCCAGCCCCGCGGCAGCCAGGACGATTTCTACACCCTGCTGGACAGCTGGGTGCTCAAGGATCGAGTACCCGCGCTGGAACAGCAGCACTTCGTGATCGCCACCCTGATTCGCGGCGGCGTGTTCGGCGAGGCAGGTTGAGCCATGGACCATTACCTGGATTTGAAACTGCTGCCGGACCCGGAGTTTCCCGAGCCGCAGTTGATGAGCGCCTTGCTCAATAAATTCCATCGGGCCCTGCATGACCTGCGGCGCAACGATATCGGCATCAGCTTTCCCGATACCCGGCGGCCGATCAGGCACCTGGGCTCGCACCTGCGCATCCACGGCAATCGCCAGGCCCTGGACCAGTTGCTGGCCATCGATTGGCTGACCGGTATGCGTGACCATGTACAGATCGGCCAGCCCTGCTCGGTGCCGACGCCGGTGCAGCATCGCCATGTCAGCCGGGTACAGGTGGACAGCAGTCCGGCACGCCTGCGTCGCCGCCTGATCAAGCGCCATGGGTTGACCGAGGACGAAGCCCGCCAGCGCCTGCCCGACAGCGCGGCGAAACGTTGCGACCTGCCGTTCGCGGTGATGCGCAGCCAGACCAGCCATCAGCTGTTCAACCTGTTCATCCGCCACGGCCCGTTGCTCGAACAACCCCAGCCCGGCACGTTCAACGGCTATGGCCTGAGCTCCAGCGCGACAGTGCCCTGGTTCTGACCCTTTTTCCCGGGTGCCGTGGAGCGCTTTGTGAAATCAATGACTTACAAAGCGCTTCAGAAAAAGGGTGTACAGCAACCTTTAACGGCCTTTCTTTTGAAATTCAGGAGGTTATAGAGAAAGTGCTCTAGTTCACTGCCGTATAGGCAGCTAAGAAAATCCATTCGCCTGCACTGAGCATCATCAGTGAGTTCACTGCCGTATAGGCAGCTAAGAAATCTACACCCGCCCAGCCGAGAATCCAGGGACCGTTCACTGCCGTATAGGCAGCTAAGAAAGCGTCGAGCTGGCCGCCGATGACACCTATTCGGTTCACTGCCGTATAGGCAGCTAAGAAATTCGGGGTCCGGTGAATACGTGCAGCGCTTTGGTTCACTGCCGTATAGGCAGCTAAGAAATGTTGGCCTCAGATAGAAATCGAGGCCATAGGGTTCACTGCCGTATAGGCAGCTAAGAAAAAGTCAGCTGCTGGTCGGACGGTAATCACCAAGTTCACTGCCGTATAGGCAGCTAAGAAAGGTCCCTACTGGGTCCCTGCGGTAGTGCTTCAGTTCACTGCCGTATAGGCAGCTAAGAAAAGCATGAAGCAGATGTACCAGGTAGACGCCAGGTTCACTGCCGTATAGGCAGCTAAGAAAAGGCTGCGCTTGATGAAGGCATTGAGGCAGCTGTTCACTGCCGTATAGGCAGCTAAGAAATTGAGCAGCCCACCGATTTCTCCATCACGTTGGTTCACTGCCGTATAGGCAGCTAAGAAAAACGAGGTGCTGGCCCCGCATCCCCGCCAGCCGTTCACTGCCGTATAGGCAGCTAAGAAAACCGATGCAGCGGGCAAGCCCATCACCTTCCGGTTCACTGCCGTATAGGCAGCTAAGAAATACATGTGTCGCCCGCGCTTGTTCACTGCCTTATAGGCAGCTAAGAAAAGAGTCGTATTCTTCCTGGCCGAGATAGTCGCGTTCACTGCCGCACAGGCAGCTAAGAAACCAGTCCTTCAGCGTCCTTCGGTGCTGTTTATCTCGATTGCCGAACAGGCAGGCAACACACAATCCATCATCAATCCATCGGCACTCGTTACTGCCGTAGAGGCAGCTTGAGAGACCCGCTGCACCCGTCGCGGGCCGGCCTGGGACTCCCGGGCCGGGCGCGTCTTTGTCACATCCCCTTCATCGCCGCTGGCTAAGGTGGCCTCTTTTGACCATGTCAGGGAGTCACCATGAGCGAGTTCAACCTCGGCCGTCGACGGATCATGCAAATCGCCGGGGCGGGGCTGTTGCTGCCCAGCCTGGCGCCGGCGGTGATCGCTTCGGTCAAGGATCGGCCCAAGCTCACCGATGGCGTGCAGTCCGGGGACTTGCAGGGCGATCGGGCGATCATCTGGAGCCGCAGCGACCGCCCGGCGCGGATGGTGGTGGAGTGGGATACCCGCAGCATGTTCACCAACCCGCGGCGCCTGGTGTCGCCGCTGGCCGATGCCCGCACCGACTTCACCGCCCGGGTGGACCTGAGCGGGCTGCCGGTCAACCAGGCGATTTTTTATCGGGTGACCTTCGAGGACGCCCGCACCGGGGTGGCCAGCGAACCCTGGTTCGGCCACTTGCGCAGTGCCCCGAGCCAGCGCCGGGATATCCGTTTCGTCTGGAGCGGCGACACCGTCGGCCAGGGTTTCGGCATCAACCCGGACATCGGCGGCATGCGTATCTACGAGGCGATGCGCCTGCGCCTGCCGGACTTCTTTATCCACAGCGGCGACACCATCTACGCCGATGGCCCGGTGCCGGCTCAATTGACCACCGAGGGTGGGCGCATCTGGCGCAATATCACCACCGAGGCCAAGAGCAAGGTGGCCGAGACCCTGGACGAATATCGCGGCAACTATCGCTACAACCTGCTGGACGAGAACCTGCGCCGGTTCAACGCCGAGGTGCCGCAGATCTGGCAGTGGGACGACCACGAGGTGGTCAACAACTGGTCGCCGAGCAAGCAGCTGGACGAGCGCTACCTGGTCAAGGACATCCAGACCCTGGTGGGCCGTGCGCGCCAGGCCTGGCTGGAATATGCGCCGATGCGCCGGCAGAGCGCCGACGGTGGCGGGCGCATCTATCGCAAGCTCAGCTACGGGCCGTTGCTGGATGTGTTCGTGCTGGACATGCGCAGCTATCGCGGGCCCAACGACGACAACCTTGGCGGCGAGAAGCCGTTCCTCGGCCGTGAGCAACTGGACTGGCTCAAGCGCGAGCTCAAGGATTCCCAGGCGCAGTGGAAGGTGGTGGCGGCGGACATGCCCATCGGCCTGGGCGTGCCCGACGGCGAGGTCAGCCCCGGCGTGGCACGCTGGGAGGCGATCGCCAACGGCGACCCGGGCCCGGCCCAGGGCCGCGAGCTGGAGATCGCCGAGTTACTGGCCTACCTGCGCAAGCACCGGGTGCGCAACCATGTGTGGCTGACTGCCGACGTGCATTACTGCGCCGCCCACCACTACCACCCGGACCGGGCGGCGTTCCAGGATTTCGAGCCGTTCTGGGAGTTCGTCGCCGGCCCATTGAATGCCGGCAGCTTCGGGCCCAACGTGTTGGACAAGACCTTCGGCCCCGAGGTGGTGTTCCAGAAGGCGCCGCCGACCCAGAACGCCTCGCCGTTCGCCGGGTTCCAGTTCTTTGGCGAGGTGCAGATCGATGGCCAGACGGCGCAGATGAGCGTGATCCTGCGTGATCTCGATGGCGTGGCGGTGTTCGAGCGCACGCTGCAACCGGCCTGATGCACGCCTATGGCCCATGGGTAGGTCAGTAGACGTCGCGACGGTAGCGGCCTTGTTCGATCAGGCGCTCGACCTGTTCGGCGCCCAGCAGCTCGTTGAGCACCTGGTCCACCCCCGAGGCCATGCCTTGCAGGCTGCCGCAGATGTAGAGCGCGGCGCCGTCGTCGAGCCACTGTCGCAAGGTCGCGGCGGCTTCGCGCAGGCGATCCTGGACGTAGATCTTCTGTTCCTGATCGCGGGAGAAGGCCAGGTCCAGGCGACTCAGGTCGCCCCGGGCCAGCCATTCCTGCAGCTCGTCCTTGCAGTAGAAATCATGCTCGGCGTTGCGCTCGCCAAAGAGCAGCCAGTTGCGTTGCTGGCCCTCGGCGATCCGCGCCTTGAGCAGGCTGCGCAGCCCAGCCAGGCCGGTGCCGTTACCCAGCAGGATCAGCGGGCAGGGCTCGGCCGGCAGGTGGAAACCGCTGTTGCGGCGCACCCGCAGGCTGATGCTCGCGCCTACCTGGACGTGCTCGGTAAGCCAGCCGGAGCCGATGCCCAGGCTGCCGTCGGCGTGGCGTTCCTGGCGCACCAGCAGTTCCAGGCAGCCGTCGGCGGCGATCGAGGCGATGGAGTATTCGCGCGGGGTCAGCGGCACCAGCGCATCCACCAGGGCCTGGGCATGCAGGCCCACCAGGTGGGCGCGATTCTCCGGTAGCTGGCGGCTGCCCAGGGCCTGCTCCAGGCTCTCTTCCAGGCCGTCGAGCTGCACCGGGCTCTCGCCGGAAAGCCCCAGGCCCTCGAGGAAGTGCTCCACCTGCCAGGGGCAGTTGCGCGGCATGACTTCCACCAGGTCGCCGGCCAGCCAGCTGCTGGTGCCGGGCGGCTGCAGTTGCAGGAGGTAGACCCCGGAGCCGCTGCTCTCGGGGTTCAGCAGGCGGCGCTGGCTCAAGGTCCAGTTGGCGAAAGCCGGGGCCTGCCACAGGTCCACCGGGGCATGGCCGGTGAGCTGGCCCAGTTGTTGTTGCCAGTGGCGCAGGGCGTAGCTGTCGCCATTGTCGACTTCCACCGGGGTGAACAGGCTGCTGGCGCCCTGGTTCGACAGCCAGGTGTGCAGGCGCCGGGCGAAACCGCAGAACTGCGGGTACTGGCGGTCGCCCAGGCCCAGCACTGCGTATTCCAGGCCGTCGAGGGCCAGCTCGCGGCCCAGCAACTTGCGCTCGAAGCCCCGGGCGCTATCCGGGGCCTCGCCATCGCCGAAGGTGCTGACCACGAACAACGCCCGCTGGGCACTGCGCAGCTCCTGCTCGTCCAGGCTGGCCAGCGGGCGGACACGGGCGCCGATGCCGGCGGCCTGCAATTGCCCGGCGGTCTGCCAGGCCAGTCGTTCGGCGAAACCGCTCTGGCTGGCAAAGCCGATCAGCCAGCCGTGGGCATCGTCGCTGGCCTGTTCCAGGCCCTGGCGGGCGTCCTTGATCTGGCGCTTCTTGCGCCGGCGATCCAGGTACAGCAACCAGCCGGTGATGAAGAACAGCGGCATGCACAGCGAGGCCAGGGTCAGCACGATGCGCCCCACCAGGCCGAAGTAGCTGCCCACGTGCAGGGCGTAGACGCTGGTCAGCAATTGCGCCTTGAAGCGCTTGTCGGCGTAGCGCTCGTGCCGGCTGATGACGCCGGTGGCCGGGTCCAGGGTGATCTGGTTCAGGGCGCGCTCGTGGGGCGAGTCCTTGAGCAGGTAGAACACCGTCGCCGGCTGCCCGGCCACGGGCGGCATGCGCACGTTGTAGGCGCTAAGGTCCTTGCCGGCGGCGCTGTAGATGCTGCTCCACATAGCGTTGTAGTCGGCCACCGGGGCCGGGCCCTTGGCCGGCGGGCCGCCACGCCCGCCCCGGGCGCGCTCGCTGTGTGGCGAGTCGGACAGCAGGCGGGTCAGCCCCTTGCTGTACCACTCGTACGACCAGTACAAACCGGTGAGGGCGAACAAGAGGTAGAACAACAAGCACCAGGTGCCGAACACCGCGTGCAGGTCCCAGTTGAAGGCCCGGCCTTGCTTGGCCCAGTCCAGGGTCAGCCAGGTGCGCCAGCTGGCGACCTGGCGCGGCCAGCGCAGGTACAACCCGGACAGGCAGAAGAAGATCAGGATCAGGGTGCAGGCGCCGGTGATCTGCCGGCCGCTGTCGCCCATGGCCAGGAACCGGTGCAGTTGCAGCATGAAGTCGAAGAAGCCCTGGCCCACGGCCTCGCCGGTGAACTGGCCGGTGTAGGGGTCGAAGTAGCGCATCTGCCCACGGCGTTCCCCGAGCGGCGGGGTGTAGAACACCCGCGCGGCATTGCCGCTGTCGGTCTCGACCCAGAGCATGGACACGTCCTTGCCCTCGGCCGCCTGGAGCTTGGCCACCAGCTCGGCCGGCGGCAGGGTGCCGGCGGGCCGCTTGTCGACCTGCAGCACCGAGGGGTTGAGCGCGCGCAGGATCTCGTCCTCGAACGACACCGTGGCCCCGGTGATGCCCATCAAGGCCAGGACCAGCCCGGCGCTGATGCCGAAGAACCAGTGCAGCTGGAACAGGGTTTTCTTCAACACATCGACCGCCTTGTTCGTCCGAAGAGGTGAAACACGGCGCGCATTATGCCGTGTGTGAGCGAGAAGCATTCTTCTTTACAGGCAAAAGCCCCAGGCAGCGGGTGCCTGGGGCTTGGGCACCTGTGGCCGGGGCCACAGGGTGTCGCGGTGGATCAGAAGTGGAAGTTGGCACTCATCAGGGCGGTACGGCCCGGGGCCTGGTTGGCGAAGTGCGCCGCATAGGCCTTGTCGTAGTAGGTCTTGTCCGTCAGGTTCTGCACGTTCAGTTGCAGGTCGACGTTCTTGGTCAGCTTGTAGCTGGCCATGGCGTCGTAGCGGGTGTAGGACGGTACGTAGACAGTATTCGCGGGGTCGCCATACACGTCGTCGACATAGAAGGCACCGCCACCGACGGTGAACTTCGAGGTGACGTCGTAAGTTGTCCACAGGCTGAAGCTGTTCTTCGGCGTGTTGGGCATCTGGTTGCCTTTGTTGGAACCGGCGCTCACTACGCCGTTACGCCCGTTCAGGCCGGCATCCACCAGTTCGCTTTTCAAGTAGCTGTAGCCGGCGAAGACCTGCCATTTGTCGGTGATCTTGCCGCTGGCGCCCAGTTCGATACCGTCGACGCGGGATTCACCAGCGTTCTGGTAGGTCATGGAGTCCACCAGGATGCGAGTGTTCTTTTTCTCGGTACGGAACACCGCGGCGGTCAGCGAGAGGCGGTTGTTCAGTACGTCCCACTTGGTACCCAACTCGTAGTTGACGGTTTCCTCGGGCTTCAGGTCGCTGGTGGCCAGGCCTGCCGACAAGGGGTTGTCGGGGGCGCCATCGAGTACGCCACCGGCAGGGTTGGCCGAGGTGGCGTAGGAAGCGTAGATGCTGCCGTTATCAGCCGGTTTCCAGACCAGTCCGGCCTGCCAGTTCCAGAACTGGCTGTCACTCTTGATCTTGCTCCGGCCCTTGACCGCGTTGGTGTTGGCTTCAGTGTCGAAGGTGTCGTAGCGCACACCCAGGTTCAACAGCCATTGCGGATCCAGTTCGATGGTGTCGAAGGCATAGGCGGCACGGCTGGTGGCCTTGGTATTGGTGCCGTAGTAGTTGCGTTCGCTGGAGCCGGTCCAGTCGTCATTCGGGTTTGGATTGCCCAGGGATGTGCAGTTGCCGCCACTCGTCTTGCCAGGGGTGCAAGTGGGGTTGGAGTTGGGGGAAACGGTGTAGCTGCTCACCCGGGTTTCTTCGCCGGTGAACTCAAGACCGGTGGAGTAGTTGTGCTTGAAGCCCAGGGCATGGAACTCGCCAAACAGATCGGTCTGGTTGGTGGTGGTTTCCGTGGTCGATACCCGGCTGTTGGCGCGACGCCAGACGGTGCCGTACTTGTTGACGTTGAACTTGCTGTCGTCCGGCTGAGTGAGGATGTAGTCCTGGCCGGTGTTGCCATGACGCAGGGTATTTTTCAGCGTCATGTTGTCGTTCAGGTCATGCTCGATGGAGAGGGTGCTGATATCGGCGCGAGTCTTGCGAAAGTCCCGATGCTTTAGACCATAGAAGTTGTTGCTGTCGCCGCCGTCGGTGGGTTTGTCGTGACCGTGGGCGGTGGCGGTTGCCGAGCTGTAGCCGTAGGGAATGCCCGAGTCCGGCAGGTCGTCGCTTTCCATATGGTAGTAGCTGAGGTTGACCCGGGTAGGGCTGCCCAGGCCGAAGGTCAGGGAAGGTGCGACACCCCAGCGGTCGTAGTTGATGGAATCACGACCCGCGACGTTCTGCTCGTGGCTCATCAGGTTCAGACGGAACGCCGCGCCTTCGAGGAACTGGCGGTTGACGTCGAGGGTGTAGCGGCGAGTCTGGTCGGAGCCATAAGTGAAGCCGCCGTTGAGGAAGTCCTGCTGCTTGGGCTGCTTGCTCACCAGGTTCAGGCTGCCACCGGCCGAGCCACGTCCACCGAACGAGGAGTTCGGGCCCTTGCTGACTTCCACCGATTCGATATCGAAGATTTCGCGGCTTTGGCCGCCAGCGTCACGCACGCCATCCAGGAAGGTGTCGCTCTGGGCATCGAAACCACGAATGAACGGGCGGTCACCTTGCGGGTTGCCACCTTCACCAGCACCGAAGGTGATACCTGGAACGGTACGCAGTGCGTCTTGCAACGAGGTCGCCGCCGTGTCCTTGAGAACTTGCTGGGGAATGACAGTTACCGAACGAGGAGTATCCACCAGCGGCGCGGTGTACTTCTGCGAAGAAGCCTTTTCCACCTGGTAGGACGTCGCGTCCTGGGCCTCGCCAGTGATGCTGGTGGCTTCCAGGGCGATCGCTCCCGAGGCTTTCTTGCCGGTGTCCTCGGCGGCCTGGACCATGTGCGCGGCGGAGCCGGCGGTGATGGCGACGCCGATGGCCGATGCCAGCAGACGTGGCGAACTGACAGCGGATAATGGTGGTTGGCGTGTCATGTCTTGTCCCCTCCCCGAGGTTTTGAGGCCGCGGAATATAGGGGATGCGAGCATTCGTTATCAATTGCGAAATATTGCTATTCGCACTGAATTTACATTCTTTACAATTTATCTTTACGGTTTTTGCATTCCCATCCGTCCCGGGCGTTTTACACAGTCAATAAGAATCAATACCATTGCCGCACTTTCGGCTTCCAGGTACCTGGCCATGTTGCTGCACATCCCCGGCGTGTTCACCCGTGATGAGGTAGGGCGCATCCGCCGAGCCCTGGAGCAGGCGGATTGGGCGGACGGCAAGATCACCGCCGGCTACCAGTCGGCCAAGGCCAAGCACAACCTGCAACTGCCCGAGGGCCATCCGCTGGCCCGGGAGATCGGCGAGGCGATGCTCGAACGGTTATGGCAGAACCCGCTGTTCATGTCCGCCGCCTTGCCGCACAAGGTGTTCCCGCCGCTGTTCAACTGCTACACCGCGGGTGGCAGCTTCGACTTCCATATCGACAATGCCGTGCGCCAGCCCAAGGGCAGCGCCGAGCGGGTGCGCACCGACCTGTCCTCGACCCTGTTCTTCAGCGACCCGGAGGACTACGACGGCGGCGAGCTGGAGATCCAGGACACCTACGGCGTGCAGCGGGTCAAGCTGCCGGCCGGCGACCTGGTGCTGTACCCCGGCACCAGCCTGCACAAGGTCAACCCGGTGACCCGTGGCGCCCGCTACGCTTCGTTCTTCTGGACCCAGAGCCTGGTGCGCGAAGACAGCCAGCGGGCGCTGTTGTTCGAGATGGACGGGGCGATCCAGGAGCTGACCCGGGACCTGCCCGAACACCCATCGCTGATCCGCCTGACCGGCACCTACCACAACCTGCTGCGCCGCTGGGTCGAGGTCTAGGCCATGGCTTTTCGACTGCGCCGCGAGGAAAGCCTCGATGGCGGGCAACTGAGCGCCATGCTCGAAGAGAGCCCGGCCCGCGCCGCCCAGGCGATCCTGCTGGCCGCTGGCGAAGGCCTGGTGGACGCCCAGGCGCTGCTTGGGCAGATCCTGCTTGAGGGTCGCGGCATCGAGCAGGACCAGGCCCTGGCCCTGCGCTGGTTCGGCATCGCCGCCCAGCGCGGCCACCCGATGGCGCGCAACATGCTCGGCCGTTGTCATGAACACGGCTGGGGCTGCCCGGCGGACCCAGCCGTTGCTGCCGAGCATTACCGCCAGGCCGCGGCAGCCGGCCTGGACTGGGGCCTGTACAACTACGCCAACCTGCTGGCCACCGGTCGTGGCGTGCCCCAGGACCACGGTCGGGCCCTGGCTTGCTACCAGCGCGCCGCGCAACTGGGTCATGCCAAGTCGATGAACCTGCTGGGGCGTTATCTGGAAGAGGGGCTGGTTTGCCCGGCCGATCCCCAGGCGGCTCGGGATTGGTATCGTCGCTCGGCCGAGGGCGGTGACTTTCGTGGGCAGTTCAGTTACGCCGCGGTGCTGGCCGAGGCCGGGCGTGTTGGCGAAGCGGTGGAGTGGCTGCAACGGGCCCTGATCGGCGGCAACCTGAATTTCCTCCGGGTGGCCCGTGGCGCACTGCTCGATGCCCGCCATCCCGAGATCCGCCAGTTGGCCCTGGCCTATCACCAGCGTGCGGCGCAACTGGGTGATGAGCGGGATGCCGAGCGGCTGGCTGCCTTGATATGAATCACCATGATTCAAAGCTAATCGCTTTCAATCATTCTGATGCAGGTCTTGCCTCATGCCCGCGACAAAAGTGCTGACTGCACATATTCCTTTGGATCTGGCCAACAAGGTTGACCAGTTGGCCTCGCGCCTGGAGCGTTCGCGTGCTTGGATCGTCAAGCAGGCGCTGGTTGCCTGGGTAGACCAGGAGGAGGAGCGTCGGCGCCTGACTCTTGAGGCCCTGGCTGATGTGGATGCCGGTAGGGTTATCGATCACCAGGCTGTGCAGGCCTGGGCGCAGAGCTTGTCGGGTGATAGTCCTCTGCCGCTGCCGAAATGAGACAGCTGGATTGGACGAGCAAGGCGCTTTCCGAGCTGGCCCGTCTTTTCGAGTTTCTTGCCCAGGTCAATCGCTCCGCTGCCGCACTGACTGTCCAATCCCTGGTACAGGCCCCCGACACTCTTCTACATGACCCTCGATTGGGATAGCAGTTGGAAGAGTTCAGGCCACGGGATGTGCGACGTCTGCTGGTGGGGCGCTATGAGATGCGTTACGAGATTCAAGGCATGACCTTGTCCATCCTGCGTATCTGGCACGTCAGGGAAGATCGGTAAGCGCAGCCCACAAAAAAGCCCATGACTGCTCATGGGCTTTTACTTGCAGCTAAGCGCTTGCCGCTGCCTTTATACGTAATACGACTTCAGCGGTGGGAAGCCGTTGAACTCCACGGCGCTGTAGCTGGTGGTGTAGGCACCGGTGGAGAGCCAGTACAGGCGGTCGCCGATGGCCAGGTTCAGCGGCAGGCCGTACTTGTAGTTCTCGTACATGATGTCGGCGCTGTCGCAGGTCGGGCCGGCAATCACCACTTCTTCCACTTCGCCTTTCTTCTCGGTCCAGATCGGGAACTTGATGGACTCGTCCATGGTTTCGATCAGGCCGGAGAACTTGCCCACGTCGGTGTATACCCAGCGTTCCACGGCGGTGCGCGACTTGCGCGCCACCAGCACCACTTCGCTGACCAGGATGCCGGCGTTGGCGATCAGCGAACGACCCGGCTCGAGGATGATTTCCGGCAGGTCGTCGCCGAAGTCTTCCTTGAGGAAACGGATGATTTCCTCGGCGTAGGTTTCCAGGCTGTTGGTGCGGGTGATGTAGTTGGCCGGGAAGCCACCGCCCATGTTGATCAGCTTCAGTTCGATGCCGTCTTCTTCTTTAAGGCGCTCGAAGATCACCTTGACCTTGGCGATGGCGGCGTCCCAGACGCTGATGTCGCGCTGCTGGGAACCGACGTGGAACGACACGCCGTAAGGCACCAGGCCCAGGTCGCGGGCCAGGATCAAGAGGTCCATGGCCATGTCGGTCTGGCAGCCGAACTTGCGCGACAGCGGCCAGTCGGCGGTGGTGGAGCCTTCGGTGAGGATGCGCACGTAGACCTTGGAGCCCGGGGCGGCCTTGGCGATGTTGCGCAGGTCGGCTTCGGAGTCGGTGGCATACAGGCGCACGCCCTTCTCGTAGAAGTAGCGGATGTCCTTGGACTTCTTGATGGTGTTGCCGTAGCTGATGTTGGCTGGGTTGACGCCGCGGCCCAGCACCTTGTCCAGCTCGTAGATCGAGGCGATGTCGAAGCTCGAGCCTTTTTTGTGCAGCAGGTCGATGATCTCCACGGCCGGGTTGGCCTTGACCGCGTAGTAGACCTTGGCGAATTCGAACCCGGCGCGCAGGTCGTCGTAGGCCTGGGCGATCATCTGGGTATCGATCATCACGAACGGGGTTTCTTTCTGGTCGGCGAACGCCTTCATTTTCTGAAAGGTTTCGCGCGCGAAATAGTCTTCGACGTTAATCGACATGCGTTGGGAGCTCCTGATGGCAAACGTTGGTAATCAATGGGTGCATATGAACGTCCTCCGTATCCCCACTTTGGTTCGCCTACTTCCCAAGGCATGTCGCCGAAAGCAAAAAGGCCATGGGAAATCTGCCCTTGGCCTTGCTGTCTCGTCGTCAGTACTTGAGCCGGATGGATCGTTTCCAGCATGGACGTTCGGCGCGAACTTTAGGCGGTGAGGGGGCTGAGATCAACAAAAAATGTCGCGTTTTTGCACTTGTCTGACGTGCGTTGTCGGCCTGTCCTTTTGTAGCCGACACAGATGACGGGCCGATGTTCCCGAAGAATTCCCGAGTGTTAAAAATACCTGCACGTTCGCGGCTTTTGCGCGCCAACTGGCGATGAACTGCCGAAGGCGCCAACATCGGCGACGTTAGCGGCGAGAGGGCGGTGCAAGGGGGATTTTGGCTGTTTTGGGGCAGGTCGCCGGACAGCCGTCACCGGCGCGGCTGTTGATCTTTTTTTTCGGCGCGTGAAAGGGCCGGAAAACCTTGTGGCGAGGGCGCTTGCTCCCGCCAGCCTGCGCAGCAGTCCCACTTTTCTTGCAAAGAGGGGTCGCTCCACGGCCCGGCCCGGACAGTCGCCCTCGCCACAGGTTGGTTTTTGATCATTTATTGATCAGGCACTCACGGCCTCGGCCGGGGAGACGATGTTGGTCTTCATCCCGCGGGAGCGTCCCGAACTCAGATAGGCGGCGATGGACTCCTGGGTCACCTCGCCGAGGAACACCCTTTCGGCGTCCAGCACCGGCAGCCACGAGCGATTGAACTCGTACATGCGCGACAGCAGGATGCGCAAGTGCTCGTCATAGGCGGCGGTGGCGTTGAACTGGCGCAGGAACTGGCCGCAGGTGCCGCCCTGGCGGTGCAGGTCGCGTCGGCGCACGTAGCCCAGGGCCTTGTTCTGGACGCAGGTCACCACCACGTAGCGCCGGTCGTGCTCGTCCATCAGTTCCAGGGCCTCGGCCACCGGGGTGTCCGGGCTCACCGACGGCGCGTTGTCGGCCGCATCTTCGGCCTTGACCAGCAGCAGGCGCTTGAGGGTGCTGTCCTGGCCGACGAAGTGGCTGACGAAATCGTCCGCCGGATGGGCCAGCAGGGTGTCCGGGTGGTCGATCTGCAGCAGTTTGCCGGCGCGGAAGATGGCGATCTTGTCGCCCAGCTTGATGGCTTCGTCGATGTCGTGGCTGACCATGATCACGGTCTTGTTCAGCGCCCGCTGCATCTCGAAGAACTCGTTCTGGATCATCTCGCGGTTGATCGGGTCCACCGCGCCGAAGGGTTCGTCCATCAGCAGCAGCGGGGCCTCGGCGGCCAGGGCGCGGATCACCCCGATCCGCTGTTGCTGGCCGCCGGACAGCTCGCGTGGGTAGCGATGCAGGTACTGCTTGGGTTCGAGCTTGATCATGCTCATCAGCTCGCGGGCGCGGTCGTGGCACTTGTGCTTGTCCCAGCCCAGCAGGCGCGGCACCACGGTGATGTTTTCCTCGATGGTCATGTTGGGAAACAGGCCGATCTGCTGGATCACGTAGCCGATGTTGCGGCGCAGGGTCACTTCGTCCAGGCCGGTGGTGTCCTCGCCGTTGATCAGCACCTTGCCCGAGGTGGGCATGATCAGGCGGTTGATCATCTTCAGCGTGGTGCTCTTGCCGCAGCCGGAGGGGCCGAGGAATACGCAGATCTCGCCTTCGTTGACGGTCAGGCTGACCGAGTCGACGGCTTTGACATCCTTGCCGTTGCTGCGGAAGGTCTTGCTCAGGTTCTGTAGTTCGATCATTTCAGGGCTCCTAGTGGGCTCAATCCTTTTGGCGTCAGCGAACGTTGCAGCCATTGCAGAAGCAGGTCGGCCACGATGGCCAGGAGGCTGACCAGCACGGCGCCGACGATCAGCATCGACATGTCGCTGCGGCTGATGGAGGCCAGGATCAGCACCCCCAGGCCGCCGGCGCCGATGGTGGCGGCGATGGTCATGACGCCGATGTTCATCACCACCGCGGTGCGTACTCCGGCGAGGATCACCGGCACCGCGATCGGCAACTCGACCATGCGCAGGCGCTGGCCGAAGGTCATGCCGATGCCCCGGGCGGCCTCGCGGATGCCCGGTTCGACGCCGGTCAGCGCCAGGTAGGTGTTGCGCATGATCGGCAACAGGGAATAAAGGAACACCGCGGTAATGGCCGGCAGCGGCCCCAGGCCCTGGCCGAACGTGGAGTAGAACGGCAGCAGCAGGCCGAACAGGGCGATGGACGGGATGGTCAGCAGCACCGTGGCGCTGGCCTGCAAGGGGCCGGCGAGGCTGGGGAAGCGGGTCATCAGCACGCCCAGGGGCACGCCAAAGACGATGGCCAGGGTGACGGCGATGCCCACCAGGGTGATGTGCTGCCAGGTCAGGTGCAGGACCTGGGCCCAATCGAGATGGGAAAAGGCGTTGAAAAACTCCATGTCTTCTCCTCTTTAGTTGAGCGGGTGCCGGCGCAGGAAATCTGCGGCGACGGCGGAGGGGCTTTCATGGTCGACGTCGACCCGCGCGTTCAGCTGGCGCATGGTTTCGTCGTCGAACAGCGCCGCCAGCGGCTCGAGTTCGGCGGCCAGTTGCGGGTGGGCGTCGAGGTAGGCCTGGCGCACCACGGGAGCGGCGGTGTAGTCCGGGAAGTAGTGCTTGTCGTCCTCCAGCAACTTGAGCTTGAAGGCGCTGAGGCGTCCGTCGGTGGTGTAGACCAGGCCGGCAAACACCTGGCCATTGCGCAGGGCGGTGTAGACCAGGCCGGCGTCCATCTGCCGGGTGTTCTTGCGGGTCAGGGCCATGTCATACAGCTTGACCATCCCGGCCATGCCGTCGGAACGGTTGGCGAACTCGGTGTCCAGGGCCACCAGGCGGTTTTCCCGGGTGTTTTCGGCCAGGGCCCGGGTCAGGTCGCTGATGCTGTTGATCCGTGGATGTTCCTTGGCCACGTTTTCCGGCAGCGCCAGGGCGTAGGTGTTGCTGAACTTGGACGGCGACAACCAGACCAGGCCTTTTTTCGCGTCGAGTGCTTTCACCCGGGCGTAGGACTGCTGCTTGTCGAGCTTCTCGTCGATGTGGTTGTAGGCCACCAGCGACACCCCGGTGTATTCCCAGATCAGGTCCAGTTGGCCGCTTTCCTGGGCGCTGCGCGCCAGGTTGCTGCCCAGGCCGCCGATGACGCGGGTGTCGTAGCCCTTGCTGCGCAGGTACTGGGAGGTGATTTCCGCCAGCAGGGTCTGTTCGGTGAAGACCCGGGCGCCGATGCGGATCAGCGGTTTTTCCGCGGCGTGGGCCAGTGCGCTGAAAAGCAGGACGCAGCCGAGTATCAGGCTCAATTTCTTCATGTCGGTTCCTTGTCTCTGACGGGCTTAGGACGGGCGCAGGCCGCGTTCCAGCCAGAGGCGGCTGGCCAGGGTCACCAGGCCGTCCAGAAGCAGCGCCAGCAAGGCGGTGCAGGCGGCGCCGAGCAGCAGCTGCGGCTGGTTGTTCAGGGCGATGCCGGGGAAGATCAGGCTGCCCAGGCTGTTGGCGCCGATCAGGAAGGCCAGGGGCGCGGTGCCGACGTTGATCGCCAGGGCTACCCGCACGCCGCCGACGATGATCGGCACGGCATTGGGCAATTCGACTTTCCACAGCACCTGGCGCGGGGTCATGCCGATGCCGGTGGCGGCTTCCTTGAGCGAGCCCTGGACGTTCTTCAGGCCTTCATAGGTGTTGCGCACGATGGGTAGCAGGGAGGCCAGGAACAGGGCGAAGATCGCCGGCCCGCTGCCGATGCCGAGGACCCCGAGGGCAATGGCCAGGACGGCCAGGGGAGGGATGGTATTACCGATGTTGAACACTTGCATGAAGCGTTCGGCGCGCCTGGCCATGGCGGGGCGGCTGAGGAGGATGCCGGCGGGAATGCCGACCAGCAGGGCGGCGCACATGGACGCCAGGACCAGGAACAGATGAGCTTGCAGGTAGAACAGTAGATCGTCGCGGTAGTGTTCGATCGTCTTGATGCCGATCCAGTGGACCAGCAGGGCCAGGAGGGCAATGACCGCAACCCCTCCTATCAGCCCTTTGCCATAGCGAATAGCCACGGGCGGACTCCTTCTTCTTATCGGTCGGCGGGCGCTTTCCCCTGTGGCAGGGCCGTGGCCGACTGCCGGGAAGTCCCCGCGAAAAGCAGTTCGTCGAGTGCCGGCAGGGCGGCGGCGAACGAACCATGAGCGCAGCTTCGTCAAGCTAACTTGCTGATATTCCAGGCTTCTGACGAGCGCCTGGCAGGGAAGTGGACGTCTCCACCTTTTAAAAGGTTCCATAGTCGGCGGCGTTTGGCCAGCCTTGGGGCGCGAGGGTGTGATTGGGAGTGTGGAATCTAACGGGTTCCAGAGTGATGGCCGGATTACGAACG
>NZ_JBJJLO010000101.1:0-24396 GCF_046230915.1 Pseudomonas sp. KCJK8993 | reverse complement strand
TCTTTGTTTTATTGGTTTTTGTTTAGGTATGATTTTGCTGCATTTCGTTATATAGCTATAAGCACTTTGCTTAAAGCTGCTCCAGCTAAATATGGAAAAAGCTATCTTTATACCGAGACTGATGAGATGGATCTCACTTATTTTGTCGACTATCAGTGTCGCATAATTGGACGCGCCATCAGTGATTTTAAATCCGCTTACGAAGAAACGTTAGATGGAATGAATAAGTTTAACTCATTTCTTTATGAGTCTGGTCTTTATGGAAAGCTAAATGATAAACAAAAAACTGTCTTGCAAGTTGCAAGAAATGGTCGGGTTTTAGAGTTTACCGCAACAACGGTGAAGGACAACTTAGGATGTTCATATAATACTGCTGCGTCTGTTCTGAATGGACTGGTTGAGCATAAGCTGTTTCAGAAACGAAAAGAAGGTCGCGAGTGGCTATACACCATGATGCCGACTAGCCAGATCATTAAGAGTTGGACTGAAGTTTAGGTTCTTTTTGGGGAGCTAATAGGTATCATAGAGTTATATCCACGAGCTTCATGTGGAGCTCGTTAGAATATAACGCTGCAGCGTTAAACTTATCGTGATTATTTGGGCGTTGGACAGGGGCATGGATGTGATTGGCTAGTAGGGCATTCATCTCATCCAAAAGCTTTATCAAGTCACATAACACATTCAACATGTTCACATCTTCCGACCCGCGCCAGGCCTTGGGTACCTGCAGGCGCTGACTGATCCCGCTCACGCTCTTGCGCAGCCCTTGGATCTGTTCCTGTAGGTCACCACCCACCGTGGCGTTGAGCCTCTGCCCCACTACCAGATTCAAGTCGTGGCCGGTGGCCTGGTGCAGGTCATCCACGGCCGCCAGGCTGGCGGACCCGCCGGAAAGCAGCTTGAGCGCGCCCATGGCCTCTATCTTCTTGACCCCTCCCACTGACTCGGTCGAATGGTCGTCCACCGTCTTGGTGTGATTCTGGAAGCGCTCGGCGTTGTCCAGGGCTTCCACCTCGCGCTCGATCGCCTTGCCCTGGATCTTTCCATCGGTCTGGCGTAGCCAGTTGCCGTCGGCATCGACGCGCTGCTGGCAGGCCTCGCTGTGCTGCCACACCTGGTCACCTTTCGGCACTCGGGGCAGGCTCAGGCCATGCGGCAGGATCTGCTGGATAAACGGCTTGTGCGGCAGCCCATAGGCGAAGCACACAACCATCGTAGTGTTTTCCTCAGGGAAGCCGAACGCGGCGTGATGATTGAGATGTGTGAAAGTGAAAACAGGGGCCGAAGCCCCTGCCTATTTCCGCTATGGTTGCAACAAGATGCGTACTAAACGAATTGACCAGTACGCGGCTTGCAATGCACGGATCAACTCTTCGGGAATGTAACGATAAAGAACTTTCATCGTTTAAACGCTCCGCTAAGTGAATGAAAAAGACTCCAGCTAATGGAGCCGCCTCCCACCACCTAGCGTGCGCCTATGCCTGTGAGCTCCCAACTAGAGCAACTTGCGTAAGAACTTACGCATGCTGCACACGGTTCGCTCGGTTGACTGAGGGCCTGCTAGACCATAACCTTCGAAATGCGAGTAACAAAGGAAATGGCTGAAGCGGTGGTTGAGAGCATCTTCTGGTTTTTTTGGAGCCGGAGCAACCCCAGGTTTCAGCACGAGAAAAGCCCAGTCCTAGCTGGGCTTTTCTCGTTTTTCAGGTTCTATAGTGTGAGGCTGGACTGGATCACCCCCGGAAACAAAGGGCTTTGCTCAGGTCACTGCCCTAAAACCTGAATTACTATAGTGTTTGCAAGTGTTTACATATGTAAACAGCACGCCCAAAAATTTTCAGACGAACGGTAGAGCCATGTCGCGACATAACGACATAGTTATGCCGATATTAACTATTCAACTGCCTTAAAAAACCAATCGCATTTTTTAGCCGCTAAAAAACACATCCAAAATGTGATGAAAAAACGCACTCAAAAAATCACGCCAAATAAGTAACTCACAATACAAGCACTATTTTGGTTGCACGAAACGACGACGAAAATTTCATCACTTTTTTGCATGCATAAACTGACGCTGAAAATCAAAGCGTAATGGGCCTCAGCTTGGCAGCAAGCGCTCCAGCTTTCGCCGCGTCGGACGTGAAGGCAGCGGCATTGCTCGGGGGTGGCGTTGGGCCATGAGTATGCCCAGCCAGTTGCGCATTCATCTCCTGCACCAGGTCCAGCAGGTCGCACAGCACCTGCAGCACATTGACCGACTCCGACCCCATCCAGGTCTTGGGCGCCTGCAGGCGCTGACTGATCCCCACCACGCTCTTGCGCAGCCCCTGGATCTGCTCCTGCAGGTCGCCGCCCACCGTGGCGTTGAGCTCCTGCCCCACCACCAGGTTCAAGTCGCGGCCAGTGGCCTGGTGCAGGTCGTCCACGACCGCCAGGCTGGCGGACCCGCCCGACAGCAGCTTGAGCGCGCCCATGGCCTCGATCTTCTTGATCCCGCCCACTGACTCGGTCGAATGGTCGTCCACTGTCCTGTTGTGATTCTGGAAGCGCTCGGCGTTGTCCAGAGCTTCCACCTCGCGCTCGATCGCCTTGTCCTGGATCTTTCCATCGGTCTGGCGCAGCCAGTTGCCGTCGGCATCGACGCGCTGCTGGCAGGCCTCGCTGTGCTGCCACACCTGGTCACCTTTCGGCACCCGGGGCAGGCTCAGGCCATGCGGCAGGATCTGCTGGATAAATGGCTTGTGCGGTAGCCCGTAGGCGAAGCACACCACTACCGTGGTGTTTTCCTCGGGAAAACCGAACATGCCGGCTTCCTGGCCGCCCATGGGCGCCGGCAGCGGCAGACCGGCCAGGATCGGCAGATCCGGATCCGGTTCGCCATCGGGTAGCAGTACCTGGACGTCCACGCCGTAGCGCGGCCGGAAGTCATCGCACAGCCCGGGCGCCGCCGGCGCATCTGGCACCGCGACCACACGGCCGAAGCGTGGCAGGTGATAGCCGCCGGTGAGTTCGGGGAACTGCCGCTCTACGCTGCGGCGGATTGCGTCGTCCATTTGATGGCCATCTGGTTGCCGGCAAGCGTCACGCTGGTGACCCGCTCGCCCTGATTGAAGGTCGCGCCCGGGCGCAGTCCTGGAAGAACCGCGATCATGGCGCTCTGATTGCCCTGGTAGCCGTCGAACAGCTCGATGGGCAACTGCAGTGGTGCGCGGGTGCCGAAGAAGCTATCCGCCCAACTGCCCACAAACACCTCGCCGTCGCCCTGCTGCTGCCAGATAAAATCGGGGATGCCAAACACCTGGGCCAGGCTGTCCATGGCCAGGTATCCGCTGGCCAGGCTGTAGAAGAACGGGGCCTTGGCCTGGGCATAGGGCTTTTCCGGCACCCGGAAGCGCAGCCCGGTCTTACTGCTGATCGCCGCCAGGACACCCCGCAAATCGACATGCCGCAGGTTCAGCGGCAGAGGGTTGGCCAGGATCGCCGCCAGTTCGCGGCAGACCAGGATCTGCTGCAGGCCGTTGACCGCGGTCGATCGCTCCACGTAGCCGATAAAGTGACGCTGCAGCGTGCGCTCGTTGTAACCGATATCGAACGTCACCAGGCCCTTGACCGGTGCTCCGGCCTGGACTGTGAAGGTGGCACGGCCCGGGCTCTTGGCGTCCAGCCGGACGTCGTCCTTGACCAGGTCGTAAGGCTTTCCGCCGATCGTCAGCACCTTGTGCAGTTTCACGACTTGCCCCCCAGGTAGTCATCCACCCTTTTCAGGACCGATTCAAAGCCGGTCAGCTCCTGGCCAGCCTCGCCGCCTTCGCCTCTCACGCCTTGCCCTGGCGCCGACTGCGCGCTGACCCCATTGCCGGCGCGGCGCTTCTCGACTTTCTCCGGGTTCGACAGCTTTTCGGAGAGCGTGAACTGCACCAGCCAGGCGGCCAGCGAATCATCCTCGCGGGCGCTCACGCCTTCGGAGAACTGTACCTCGCGAATACCGAAGGCGGCGGCCGTGTCGTTGACGATCCGGTACAGCTTGAGCCGCCCGCCGCCGGAGGTGGCCTCGGCCAGGCGCATCAGGTCGCGCAACTGGCCCTGGTTGACGTAGGGGATCATCAGGGCAACCGTCAGCGTCTTGGGCTTGAAGCCCTTATGGGCGGTGTCGGTGTTGCTGGTCTGCCCTGACAGGTCGTCGCTTTCGATCCGTAGGTTGGCGGTGATCTTCATACGTTTGCCCAGCACCTGCTGGCCATCGAGTAGCAGCGTCATAGGCCCACCAGTTCACGAACGAAGCTCAGGCCTTCCAGCGAGCCCACCAGCAGCACGCCGGCACATAGCACCCACTCATGCCCCGGTGCCACGCCTTCCAGCAAGGCCCGCCGCAGGTCGCCCGGGCCACCGGGACCAAGCAACCGGGCGCGCATGCTATGGTCGGCATTGCCTCCGGCCAGTAGGGCTTTCAGGTCGTCTAGCTGCTGATCGCGGCCTTTCTGCTGGGCGGCCTTGCGCTTGGCCAGGGCCGCCAAGTCCCCCATGGGCGAGCTGTCGGCCGCGTAGCCTTCTAGGACGGCAATCTGCCCCGCCATGGATTGTTTGGCCGCCTTGATCAGGGTGCAGCGCTCCAGGGGCAGATCCGCCCAGCGCGGCAGGGTGCCGGCCGTGGGCATCACCCACTTTTCCGTCTCCAGTTTGGCCAGGTGATCGGCGCGGCGCTCAGCGCGCACCAGGTCAGGGATCGGTAGCAGTGCGTTGAAGCGCGCCAGGGTCTTGGCCAACTGCTCATAGCGCGTGCCGAGGAACAGCACCGACAGCGCGTAGTGCTGGCCAATCGGCAGGCCGCTGTCGGCACTGTCGCCCAGTTTGAGGGCCAGCTGCTGCAGCAGGTTGGGGGCCGACAGGTAGAGCTGATTCCCCCGCCCAGTGCCCACGCCGCTTTGAAATGGAGTCACGGCCAGGCAGGCCGGCGCCTGGCCCATCTGGCTGGTCAGGGCAGCTCTGCCGACGGCGATCGCCTGTTCAGCTGCTGCGCCGACCGGCCCGGGATTGGTGCTGGTCATGCCATCCAGGCCTGCCAAGCGTTCGGCCGTGCTGGCCAGCTCTCTGCCGGCCAGGCCTTGGGCCGCTGACAGGTCACCCATCCAGCGGGTGGCCTGTTCTGGCCAGCGCATGGTCACCGGTGCCCAGGTCATTGTTGGCCCTCCCAGGTCGGCGCCTGGGGTGGGGATGGCCAGCGGATCTCTACCGGGAAGCCTGGCTGCTGCTCAATCCTGTTGAGCCCGACACGGTAGAGCTTCCACAGTTTCAGGCGTTCAAGTTCGTCAGCTGTTGCCGTGTCGGTGTCCACGGCGTCCTGCAACGGCCCCATGCTCAAGGCTGCGCTGGAAAGGAGCTGATCCCGGAGCTGTCTCGCAGATGCGGCCAGCTCTTCCTGGGTGGGCGGTAGCGGCTCAGTCGGTGGCGGCTGATCGTATGAGTAGTGTTCATCAGGCCCAACGTCACTGGGAGCATTGATAGCCCGCCAACCCAGGCCGCTGTTTTGTACTGCGTAGCCACTCATAGACCATCCTCCCAGCCGAAAACGTAGAGACGCGAAGCAACCGAGTTCGAAGCCCAATAGATCTGGGGCTCCTCGAGCACGATCACACCCTGCAAGGAAGATGGGACCATGGCACCCGAAGCCGAGAGCCCGACCGGTGGCGGGTTTGTTGTGGATGCATAGGGGCCGTAGGAGTTGTTCGGGGCGACCAGGATCGCGGCGGACGTGGCCAGCGGCAGGCTCAGCGACAGAATGATCTTGGTCGCTGTCACAGGGACGAAGTCGCTTGTTCCAATGGGTACGCCCCCAGGGCTGGTCGGATTGCCGGCCGTCCCGCTGGCCATCAAGCGCAGGGCTGGAACGTTGCTACCGGCTGCGACTTTGTACTGAACCGTCCGGTCCCGCTGGAGAAACGACAATGGGTAAGGCGCGCCCTGTTTGTCAGTAAGGGTCCAGCCCAGGCGCGCTTTATGTGTAAATCCTGCTGGCAGAAGTGGCGCTGTAGCGCTCAAGGAAAACAGGCCCGCGGCTCTAGCGCCGTTCCAGATCACCCAGACGCTGTACCAGGTGTTGTTCTTCACCACTCCCGCGTCCAGCCCGCCCAGTCCGAGCGCGGCAAGGCTTGGGCTGATGGATACATTCTTGATCACCAACTGCTGGCCAAGGCCGTTCTTAACGCACACCTCGTCAGCGGTGGCCTTCACATAGGAGTCCGTGCCAGTGGCGGACACTCTCAAGTTTGTGGACGCCCCCGCGATGCCATCCATGGATACCAGGTTCGAAATGGCGTTGATCGTCACGTCGGCGGAGCCATCGAAGTCCACGCTGCCGCTCATGGCACCGCTCAATGAGATTTTGCGTGCCGTGGCGAGCTTCGCCGCTTTCCCGACCACGGTAGCGCCGGAGACGATATTGGCGATCGCCGCCCAGATCGGCGCGGCCACGGACTTCAACGCCCTAGTGGTCGCCAGAATCGCGCTGCTGTTGGTTTCCGGGTCGTCGCTGATGGCGTTGGGTAGGTTCCCCAGGCCCACGTCCTCCTTGGTCGTGGCCCGGGCGCGTAGGCCCGGGTAGTCGCCATGCCGTGCGGCGAAGTGTTGAATCAGCGGGCTGTCGATCGGCTCGACTGCGCGACGGTCAACAACAGTCGTTCGGTCCGGAATTTCGGCCAGTAGCACACAGTAGTGCTTAGCGCCGGCACTGTCGGTGTAGTCCGCAGGACCAGTGGCATAGATCACCTTCGCAGCCGCCACCACATCGTTATCGACGCGCTGCAGGGCTACGTCCAGCCAGGCACGGGATGGGACTGGTGGCGAACCCACAGGTAAAGGCGCCTTCAGCTCGACGCGAATACCTTCCACATAGGCCACCCCGGTCCTGAGCTGATAGCTGTCATTGACCTTTTCCAGCAATAGACCATCAGCCAAAAAACACCGACGGCCGAACACGTCACGGTTGCTTTGGCGCTCGCGCTCATCGATGCCGGCCAGGCGCACGGTAAAGTCATGTTGCCAGGTGGTGGCGTCGATAGTGACGCCGGTCAGCGCCTGGGCGCCGTCGAACACCAACAGGAAGTTGCGGGTCAGGTTGTTGCCGATCTGCAATGGCGGGATATTCCGGCGTTTCTGCTGCAGCGGCACATGGGCCACAGCAAATAGAACGCCCTCGTCCGTCTCCAGGCCGATCCAGTTAAAGTCCCAATCTCCCACGTCCGAGCCCACTTGTGCGCTGTACACCACCTGGTTGGGGTTCACATAGCCGGCTTGCTTGTCTCCGATCGGGTGGGTGTGGACGATCTGCGCCGGTGCAGGTTTGGCGGCGGCACGGTCCACAGGGCCGTTTGGGTCCAGTCCGGGCACGTTGGCGAACAGGAATCGAGCGACTTTAAGGCCCGCGTGCGTGGCTTGTTTCTGGGCGATCAGGCTTTCACCTGCAAGGGTAATGCTGGCTCCCATGGTGGGCTCCTACAGGCTGGCGACCAGTGTTTGCTGGTCGTCGTGGAAGTGAACAAGGGCGACCGACAGCGGGACGGGGGTGATGGTCGAGAAGTCGTAACGACGGCAGGTGCGGCCGTACTGCTGAATCAGCACGCGCAGCAGCTCGGGGTTCTGCGCCAGTTGGGAGTCTGTGAGGCGCAGTAGGACCACGTCCCAGTCCCGGCCGGGTTGGCGCTCCTCGATCTCGACGTAGCCCACACCGAGGCGCTCCAGGATGCGTTTCATCCCGGCGGTGCTGCCGGCATCCACGGCGTTGATAAAGGCGTACTTGACCCGAAGCCGGTAAAGGCCCTCGGGCTCGCCCTTGAAGCGGGTGATATCGCGCTGCCAGGCCAGCAGGTCGAGCACGACCAGGTGACAGGTGTCCGCGTCCATCTGCAGCAGTGGCCAGCGCAACCAGCCCTCGACCTTTTCCCACCAGCCCTGGGCCGCGTCCTTGAGCTTGGTCAGCTCAGTACCGGCCAGCCAGAACTTCAGATTGAGCTTAATCATGCAGCACCACCTGCAGGCTCTGGATGCGCGGGATATTCAGCTCAGCGAGGATGTCGTCATTGGCAAACTGCAGCGACTCAATGCCGGCGAATTGCTGGTGCAGTTCTTCGCCCAAGCGGCTGAAGGAAAACCGCGATTGCGGATAGGTCAGGGTCGGCTGGTAGTCGCTGGCGGTGCTCTCGCGAAAGGCGGCGCGGATGAACTGCTCGACCTCGTCCTGGAGCTTTTGCCGCTGCTCACCGGTGAGCGTCGATCGCGGCCAGATCTCCAGCTGCAGCGCGTGCAAGGTTTCCGGCATCACCGTCACCAGCAGATCGTCGCCGTGGCCATGGTTGCCCTGGTCGCGGATATGGGCGTTGATCTGCTCCAGGTACGTCGCCGCCGGCACCCCGGCTTCGAACAGCACAAAGGCGTTGGCACTGCCCGGGCCACGGGGCGCGCCGTGTTCGAAGTAAACCCCATCCGGACGCACGCCCGGGAAGGCTGAAATCATGGCCCGATAGACCGCGTCGGTGTGCCACTGGTTGACCGCCGAGAACTGGTTGCGCACCCGCAAACGCAGCTCGTCGTTGCCTTCAGAATCTGCACCTGGTGCAGTCAGCCAACTGTCGTTGTTGACCACCTGGGCGATGCCCGGTACCGGAACCGGCAAGATGGCGTAATACCCCGGGGCGAGGTTGTAGCCTGAGCCTGTATCGCTGGCCTGCACCGGGATCTCCAGCTGCATCAGCCCGTCAGCAAACACGCCGGTTTCGGTGGTGGCCAGCTGGTAAACGTGGCCATTGATCGCTGCAGACTGGATCAGGGTGCCCGCCGGCACGATCAGGGCGCCACCTGCCCCCGTACGGGTGAACAGAATCTTGCCCTGAGCCCTGGTGGCGCCCTTGCGCTCGACGTTCACCGCCCAGGCCAACATGTCCAACCACGCGCCGCTGGCGGTCTTTACAAAGAAGTTCGGCAGGACCGACTGGACGACGAAGTCCAGCAGCCACAACACCGGCTTGGTCACCAGGGCGGTGACTACCCGCCAGAACGGCGAATAGGCGCTGGTGTTGCTCAGCTTGCTGCCCTGGGCGGCCACTTCCTTCTCCCAGGCCTGACGCAGGCCGGCCTCGGTGATCGGTATACCGGCATCACTCAGCGCCTGCTTGAAATCAACGTCGCTCACAGGGTCACCTCTACGTCACCGAATTTCAGGGTTTTGGTCGTGACCAGGTACTGGCCCGGCTGCAGCTGGGTGATCTGCGCCGTACCGGGCACCAGGCGTTCGTCGGCCTCCACCAGCAGCTCCAGTTGCTGGATGCAGTCGCGTTGCTTAAGTCGGTCGCGCTCGGCGACAAGGGTCACCAGCAGGCCGCTGTCGCGGATCATGTGAGCAATGTCCTGGGCGATGCTGGCCCGGTCTTCGATCAGCAGCGGCTGTCGGGACGGATCCAGCAGCAGGTCGTTGTCCTCGATCCAAAGGTCTATGTATTCGCTCATCCGGACACCGCCATGCCCATCATGTTTTCCAGTTCCAACGGGGTCATGGCCTTGCCGGTGTGGATGTTCACGTTCTCCACATGGGTTCCTTTGTTCTGGTTGCTGGTGTTCTGAATGCTGGTCAGCAGGCCGCCAGGCGGCACCGCGTTAGGCCGCGTGGGAGCAATTGAGGGGATGGCCGCGCTGATGGTCTGTTGCGCCTTCTGTGCAGCGCTGGCGACGTCTGCGGCGTTGGTCGCTTGCTCGGCGCCGGGGATCGTCGGCATGTCGCCCAGGCGGGCCTCGATGTTCACGCCGGGGATGCTGTTGATCATCTCGATCAGGCTATTGATGGCCTTGTAGAACACGCCCACGATCGCGTCCCAGGCGCCTTTGGCCATACCGGACCAGCCGCCCATCGAATCGAACCAGGCCGACAGCGCCTGCAGCTTCTCCAGGACCCACTTGAAGGCCTCGGTGTTCATCAGGGCACCGGTCCACTCGTCCCAGTAGTACACGGCGGCGATCACGATCGCGACCAGGGCGGCAATGCCCATCACCACCACGCCGATCGGGTTGGCCGTCAACGCCACGTTGACCAGCCAGATCACGCCCTGCCAGAGCATCATGGCCACGCGAATGATGCCCATCGTGGTGTAGAGCACTGTCAGGCCCGCGACATAGGTAGCGATCACCGCCGCCTGCAGGAGGAATCCGGCAATGGTGCGTAGGTTCAGCAGTTGAACCACTTTCCAGACGGTAATGATGGCCATCCAGGCCATACGGGACGCCCCGACTACAAACGTCAGCAGCGACATGGCGGCGATGATGGCCAGCACGCCGAGGGTGGCAATGCCCACTACTCGGGTGATGTTCGGAAACAGTTGAGTCCAGCGGGTCAGTGTGCCGGCGATGCCGGACAACTTGGCCATGAGCGGGGTCAGGATCGGGATCAACGCTTGCCCGAAGGCGATCCGCAACGCCTCGACAGCGGCTGCGAACTGCTGCCAGGGATCGACCATGGCCTGGGCCATCTTCTCGGCATCCTCAAGCCCACGGACTTTGCCCAGCTTGTCCAGGCCCTGGCGCAGCCGGTCGGTGTCTTTCGCCAGTGCGCCGATCACCTGGGCGCCCTCGCCACCGAATGCGTCCAACAGCTTGGTGCCGGCCGATGCGCTGTTGAGGTCGCCCAGCTTGCCCTGCAGCTTCTCCAGGATCTGCAGCATCGGCAGCACCTTCCCTTCCTGGTCGGTGAACTTGATCCCGAGCTTGTCCGAGGCGGCGCCGATGTTCTCGAAAAACGCCTTGTACCGGCCGCCGGCGTCGCCGCCTTCCATGGTGCTGCTCAGTGAACCGATAACCGCGAACTGCTCGGCAATGTCCACGCCTCCGGCAGTGGCGATCGCTCCCACTTCCTTGAATGCATCCTTGAGCTGGGCGCCGTCGGTGCGGAACAGCTGCACCGCCAGGGCGGTCTGGCCGCCCAGCTTCTCGACCCACTCGGCCTTGCCCATGGCGTCGGCCTGGACCTTGAACAGGTTGTACATGGTGCCCACGTAGGCGCCCAAGGTTTCGGCGTCGGACTTGGTGGCCTTGGCCAGCAGGTTGCTGGTGTTGGTGAAGGTCGCCAGCTGGCTGCCCGTCAGGCCCTTAATGGCGCCCTCGATGCTGTACGCCGAGGCTACGAAGTCCCGGGCGTTCTCGCCGTAGGCCACAGAGAATTCAAGCGACTTTTGATTGAGCGCGGTCAGCGCGTCTTCGGCCACGCCCAGGGAACGGACCTCGCCCAGCGCGCGATTCATCTCCAGGGCGGGCTGCAGCGACTGATTGATACCGACGAAGGCGCCGGTCATGCCGGCCAGCCCCAGGCCCATGGTCTTGATGTTCTTTTCGCTTTGCTCGGCAAGGTTCGAAAAGCCCATTTTCACCTTGCCCAGAGGTGCGGTGACCTTGTCGGTCAGGGCCAGGATGAAGTCCAGGCGGGCGCTGCGGTCAGCCATGCTCAGTTATCCGTTCAACGCATGGGCAATGCCGTTTGCCACGGCAATCTCCATGCGTCTCCAGTGCTCGTTTTCAAGCCACTGCGCCGTCCCCATGTTCTCGATCGAAGGTTCAGCGCCAGGCAGCCAGCGGTTGGTGAGGGCCATCAGCTGGCCCAGGCCGTCCTCGGTCAGGCGGTCGGCGTGGTCGAGGGCTTTTTTACGAGCACTTCAACGTCCGGGGCGAACTCTTCCAGGAGCGCGCCGGCCATTTGCATGGTCAGCACCGGGTTGACCTGCAGCTGCTCGCGCAAGCCGGCCCGCTGTTCCTGGTTGACGGTGGTGCTCAGCAGGTTGAACGACGGCGCCACCTTGTTGGTCGCGGTCATGGCATTGAAGTACTTGGTCACGTCCTGGGGCGACAGGGAAAAGCTGAATTCCTTGTCGCCGACTTCCAGAGTGATCTCGCGGCTGTTGGTGGTCATGGTGTTGCTCCGTTGGGTTGATGGGTACAAAAGGTGCGAATGTGGTCCTGCAGGCCCAGGATCATTTGCCGACTGAGGGCGAGCTGGTCCCGAAGGGCGAAATAAGCCGGTCGAGCGTCTGCTGCGAGTTCGGCGGCGACTGCATCAGCCACGCCGGCGCCGCCGGAGCGGTCGGGCATTGCGGGACAGGTGGCGTTGACGTGCAGCCGCTGATCGCCGCCATCAACAGCGCGCTGCAGATCCTGGTTGCGTTGCCATGCATGGTTCAGTTCCTGGGTGTGTTGGGTGTCGAGGGCTGTTGCCTTGGCCAAGCGCTCGCCGGTGATGCGGGCGGCCTCGCGAAGTCCTTGGGTTTCGTACTGCGCCAGGTCTCGCTCCGATCGGGCGTTGTCTCGCTGCTGCAGGACCAGGTTGAAGGCGAACAAAGCCGAGCTGGCTGCCAACACCACGACCATGAGCAGGCGAAGTGGGGAAAAAGTCATCGGGCGCACAACTCCGCTTCAGCCAGTCGGCGCCGGTGTAACCCGGGCACCAGCCGCTTGTTGCCCTTGGCGTCGGTGACATAAGCCCATACCGGGCGGCCATCCGTGCCCCAGGCCAGCGCCTTGCAGCCTGCAGCGATGTTGCCGGCGTTGATGAGCGCCACGGCACGGCTCGCGCATGTCGAGGGCACACCAACGTTGTGACCGTGGCTGTACAGCGCATCGAAGGTGTTCTGGCTGATGTCCTCGTTAGTCAGGCAGTCGGCCAGGGCCAGCTGGCCCTTCTGCACCACCAGTTGCTCCACTTCGGCGCAGCGTTCTGGCGACCAGTAGTCACCGACCACAACCGGGTAGGGGCTGGTGTGGCGAGTGATACCCGCGCAGACGGTCGGCAAGCCCCGGGCCAGCTTGTCGGCGTAAACCACGTTCTGGCCCTCACCTTCCCACTGCCCCAGGAACGCCATCAGTGAAGTGCTGCCCAGGACCAGGCCAGTTGTGCCGGCCAGGATCTTGCGGCGCAAGCTCATGGGAACACCAGGCGCAGCAGGTGTGGTGCGACCATCTGCGCGACAACGGCCAGGACCGAGATGATGGCCAGCACCCGGGTTACCTTTGTACCGATATCGGCCACCGTGGCGGTCAGTTGCCGCTGTCCTTCGTTGATGGCGGCAAGCTGGTTCGCCATGTGTTCGAACTCCCCTTCCAGGCGGGTGACGCGACCAGGGACCGATTCGTGATGCGTGACCAGGTCGGCCAGGCGCTGTTCCAGGAGAGCCACGCGGATCTCCATCTTCGGCTTCTGCAGCGTGCGTGCTGTCATCGTTGGGGGCGCTCGAAAAGGGATTGGCATGGGGTACAGCGGGTCTTGCCGCCCAGGGCCCGGCGTTCCTCCGGAATGGGCTCTTCACAGTCCTTGCAGTGGGTGCGGCTCGGTCCGCTCGGTTGCACTGTGGCGAGCTGGGCGGAGATCGCTTGTTCCCTCTGGCGCTGCTCCAGCGCCTGGGCGCGTTCGAACAGGCAGGCCATCAGCGCAGGCCCTCGATCTCGGCAGCAGCCAGGTACGGCACGCCGTTGACGCGAATGAAGTCCGGACTGGTGACGTCGAACGGCACTTTGTGCTTGGTCTTCTCGCCGCCCTTGGGGTCCACACTGAGCAAGCTGGACACCTTCAGCCGGCAGCCGAAGGCCTCGATGCGCAGTTCTTCCTGGCCTGCCTGGGCGAAAAACACCACGTCGAAGGGTTCTAACTGGCGGAAGCTACCGGCGGTGCGGGCGGCCTCGATCAGCAGATTGAAATTGTTGCTGTCGAACTCGAATTCACCACTGGCCGCCACGTCGCCGTCCACGTAGCCATCGGGCACGCCTCGGGACTGCGCCACAGCGGTGTTGTCGGTGATATCCAGGGTGCAGCTCTCGACGTGGGCCTGGAGATCCCCCAGGGCAATGTCGAAGTTCTTGCCGCCAATGCGGGACATGGGGTTACTCCTGGTTGTCGTTGGAAAGATCCAGGGCAATGTTTGCCGTGAGGTCTTTCGGGCAGTTGAGGGGTTTGATTTTCAAGAACAGCTCCACGCTGGTTTTGCTTTTCCAGACCAGGACCACGTCGCCGTCCTTGGGCGATTCGATCTCACCGGGGAACACCTGGCCGGCAAAGGTGGTGGACTTGGCCATGGCGCGCAGGGGCTTCATAAAGGCGCTGACAGCGGCGGCCATGCTCGCCGGCGAGTTGTTCAGGCGCCGATCGGCGACCCGGCGAATCAGCAGCGGCCGAACCTGGCGGGCGGCTTTGTCGGCCAGGCGCAGGTACTCGATTACCTGGTAATCGCTCGCCGGTGCGTCCAGCATGTTGCCGTCGCCCCAGTACACGCCCGGGTAGTCCGGGTAGGTCTGCGGCACCGAGTAACGGGCCTTGTCCAGCTCGGCCAGGATGGCGCTCGGCAGTGGGATGCCCTCCTTGTCCTGGGGCGTCTCGCCCAGGCCCATCAGAGCGCCGCTGGCCACGCGCATGGGGCTGTCGGCGATGCTCACCGCCGCATTGGCCAGGCGGCCGGCCAGCACGCCCAGGTCATTGCCATGCAACTGCGGAACGACCAGGACACGCGGGGCCAGCAAGTCCTTGGTCAGCGCCTTGCGCTCGCCCAGGTACTCGTTCCAGGTCTGCTGGACCGTGATGCCCACGGCGGCGGCCATCACGAACAACCGACGCCCGTAGGTGTTGGCGATCTCTTCGGCCGCGTCATGCATGGCCGACAGTTCGGCGGCGGTGGCCACAGGCTTGGTGATCACCACGCATTCGACCGAGAAGCCTTGCTGCTGGGCCTTTTCCAGGGCAGCGGTCCAATCACCGTCTGCAGCGATCGGCGCAGCCACGCAGGCCCAGCGGTCGCCGCCGTTCTGGCGTGCGGCGGTGATCTGGGCTTTCAGATCGTTAGGGGGAATGCCCAGCTGGGCGTCCAGGTCGCTGTCGGTGTTCAGAGGGATCAACTGGCCGACGTTCTTAGCGCCGGGGCCGATGATCAGGAAATAGCGCTCGATCTCGGTCACGGCACCCTGGCCGAGGTTGAGGTTATGAACGCTGACTTTGCCGAGTGCCATGCTGTGCCTCGTTAGCGGGGAGAGTTGAGGATTTGTTGCAGCACCTGGTTCACCAGCAGGCTGGTATCCCGTTCGCTGCTGGCGCCCAGGAACTGGCGCTTGGGCAGGGTGATTTCCCAGCTCTGCGCGCCGGTGCCTTCGGCCTTCTCGTCGGAAAGAATGCGGATCAGCAGGCCCGCCTGGGCGTACCCGACGTGTTCCTGTATCCAGGCCACGGCCGGCCGGGACAGGCCCTTTCTGCCCGCCTGGCGAACCTTGAAGCCCAACCGGCGTAGGCGTTTGGCTTGCTTGTCCGTCGCGGCCAGGCCTTCCGGGACTTTGTTCCACCGACGCATCTGCGCGGCGGTGCGGCGTTCCGACTCGCCGTTGTGCTGCTGGGCAGCCACCCAACTGGTGAGCCCGTTACGCCATCCGAGGGTGGCCTGGTCAGGGCTAACCCGGGTCACCTGCAGCAGCTTGCCCAGGCCGGCCTCCATCTTCTTTTTGCCCATCTCGGGGTTACTCCGAGGGGCAAACGGGGAGCCGTCCAGGTTCTGCTGTTCGCGGATGCGCTTACGGGACATGCTCCGCACGCGCTTGGAAACGTTGTTCAGCAGCCGCCGGCGCAGCTGCGGCGGCAGACTGAGCAAGGCCAGCTGCTCGCGCACGCCTAGGTAACCGCGGGCGTCCAGTTCAAAGGTGCTACGCGCCATGGCTGCGAACCTCGCCCTGTTCTGCAGTCCACAGTTCGAAGTCCACCAGGCCCCACTTCTTGCCCAGGGCATCGATCGGGCCGTTAGGGTCTTCGGCCAAGTGCTGGGGCTCGATGAACTCCAGGGTCAGCTCGACGTCGGCCAGGTCGTTGTCCAGTTGCTCGACCACGAACGCCGGCGCCGGCAGGTCGTCGTCACGGTCCGGGTCGTGGGCTTCCAGCCAACTGCCCACCAACGCCATCAGAAGCGCCGGGTTTTCGGCGAACCGCTCCAGGACCAGGACAGCGCGATAGCGCATATCGCCCATGTGCAGGCCCTTGGCGCCGTTCTTCCAGATCAGGTCCAGGTTCACCTGCTCGGCGAAGCTGTCGATCTGCTCCGGCGCCACCAGTTGGCGGTCGATCAGAAAGCTGGTCAGAGCGCGTAGCTTGTTCATAGCAAGGCCGCCGTGATGCGGCCACGGCCCTGCAGGGCGCGCACGGCCTGCTGGCTGAAAGCGAGGAAGGTTTCCGCTCGCTCCGGGGCTTCCTTGCCGGTGTTCTCGGCGCTTTCGCGGCGGTTCACCGTGGCGAACTGGGGCAGCGCCTGGGCCTTGGCACGGTTGTACACGGCGCGCTTGTAGAGCTTGGCCTTGAAGGCTCGCTCAGGCAGCAGCAGAGGGGCCGCGGTTTCCACGTTGGTGATGCCGACGGCTTGCCAGCGGGCCTTGCACTTGGCCAGGTCAGCATTGACCTCGACCATGGCCATGGTCAGGGTGTCGGTCAGCAGCTCCACCAGGTACTCCGCCGGCAGGCGCTGTTCCTTCTGAAATTCCGACAGCGAGAGGTCCGGCCAGAAGCCGTCGTTCTCGATCGTCAGGTCCACAAAGGTGGTGGGTTTCCCGGAAAAGCTCATTGCTGGCCGCTCAAATAGGGCGGGAAACACCGTTTCAACGGGGCGGGCCATAAATGGCTGACTCGTTTCACGGGTTCCCGCTGGGGGGGTAGTCGTTGGTTACTGGGCGCCGGTGGCGGCCTCTTGCTTGCGCAGGGCCTTGCGGCAGTTCTCGATCCGGGTGTCCACGCCGACCTTGGAATAAAGCTGCTGGGCTCGCTCCAGGTGCTGCAGGGCAGTGGCCCACTCCTTGGCTTCCTGAGCACGGATGCCGATCAACTTGTGGAACTTGGCCGGGATCTGCTCCGTCAGCTGCCATTCGCCATCCACGCGGGGCAGCAGATCGGACAGATAGGGCTCAGGGCTGCGGTTGGCCTTGTACTCGTCATAGGCCCATTCGCAGACCGCATCAGCGACAAAGGTCTGGATGTCCCGGCGCCTGAAACGCTCGGGCATCTGCTGGCCTTGGGCGATGGCGATATCTGCCAGCTCCAGGCCATCCTCGAACTGGGCGGTATCGAACAGCCAGACGATCACCTGGACCAGCACGCGATTGGCAAAGACTTGGCCGGATTCGACGTAGCGCTGGACGTACTCCTGGTACTTGGGCAGCAGCTCGCGGCGCTTGAGATCCTGGCGGGTGGCCAGGCCCTGAATCGCGCTCAGGCGCTCCAGGTCCTGGTCCAGGGCTGCTTCCATCAGCGCCAGGTGCTTGCGGGCGTTCGCGGGGCTGCTCAGGGCCTCGTTCGGCGAATAGGGCAAGGCATTGGCGGCGGCAGTGCTTACCGCTGCTGCTACGCCTTCGGCCAGGATGCGCCGCTTGTGTTCCAAGGCCAGGCTCACTTCACAAGCTCCACGGAACTCGACTCCAGGCCAGCGAACTTGCCGAGTTGCTCGATCACGTAGCCCTCGTTACGCCCGTTGAAGTCCTCGACACGGGAGCGCTTCGGGTTCTCAAGCAAGTGGCGGCGCCAGCTGGTGTCCTGGAAGTAGATGGACAGGTTGTTCCAGGAGGTGACCACGATGCCTTTGGGCGGAAAGAAGGGAATCAGGAAGGACGGCAAGCCGCCATAGGTGGCGATCACCTGGGCATCTTCAATGCGTTCTTTCTCGGTTGGGGTCTGGCCCTGGGCCGCGTACAGCTTGCCCTTGTCGTAGGCCAGCAGGTCCGAGCCGATGATGGCCACCAGGTCGCCCTCGTCGCGGTATACCGGATCGATCATCTGTTTGACGTCATGCACCGCCGCGTCGAGGTTGGCGTAATCGCCGCCCTTGCCCAGCATGATTTTCTTGGCGGGATCGCCAGTGGACAGCATCTGTTCCGGGATCTGCTCGCGGGCGATCTGCAGCCAGCCTTTGTTCACGTCCTGGAGCATGGGGAACTTGGCCAGATCGGTCTGAGGGGCGGCGGTAACGCCGTGCCAGCCGGTCAAGATGCGATCCAGTGCGATCCGCTTCTGGACCGCCGCCAGGTAGCGCTGTGCAAAGTCGGGAAACTTCGACCAGGCGTCGATGGTGGCGAACTTCAAGGCAACGTCTGTTTCCGTGTGGAACAGTTCGTACATGTTGTGCTTGAGGTCCAGCAGGCTGCGCGGCTCGCGGTCGTTCTTGTCGGTATCGGTGCGGCTGGTGGCCGGACCGTTCAGGCCCAGCAGTACTTTCTCGCCCTTGATCTCGCTGACCGGTACCACGTTGATGCGTCCGAGGAAGTCCACGCGTTCGGTGATCTGTTCGTTCAGTTCCTGGGCGTGGGTCGGTTCCACGGCAAAGGTGCGGGCGGCGTCCCCGGCGTTGTACGCCTCGGCCAGATCTTGCTGGAGCTGCAGGTACTCCGCTGCAGCGCGTGGGGAAAGGGCGGCCATTAGCGCAGGCCCTTGCTACGTTGCTTGCCGGTGGCGCCGGTGGTGCGTGGCACCTGGCGACGGTTGGCGGGGGTGTTGAACATCTTGGTCATGGTCTGTTCCAGCTCGGCCATGCGAGTGCTCAGCTCCTTGATGTTCTTGCCGCCGTTTTTCTTGAACTCGCCGCGTTCCTCGTCGGCTTGGTCCACCACGTCCTGGACGGCGGAACCCACGGCATCGACCTGTTCCTGGGTGTCGCTGGTGTCCACGTCTTCCACGACGGGCTCCAGCACCGCCTGCAGGCCGGCCAGCAGAATCACGAATTGGTCATACAGCGCCTTGAGCGCCTTGGCAGTTGCTTCATCCATCGGTTTGTTCTCGTCAGGTGAGGGAGTGTCGGGGTTGGTGATGTCGGCGAAGCGCTTGCACAGGCCGCCCAGGGCGGAAAAGAAGCGGCGGATCTCGCTGTTTTGCTGGCTGCCTTCGCGCAGCGAGCCCAGGGCCATGGCGCTGCAGTAGTAGGAGGTTCGGGCGTAGCGGTACCCCTTGCGGGCATTCCGGGAGAAATACAGCTCCTGGGTGCCCAGGCTGGCTGGCGAGTCGGTGACAGCCAGGCCGGTGAGGTAGTAGCGACCGGTGTTGGCAAAGTTCGGCGTGATTTCCACGCTGGTGAACAGCTTTTCGCCCTGGTCGTTCAGCTGCAGCAGCTTGTCGTTGGGTTTGAGCTGCGCTTCCAGGGCCACCTGGCCAGGCTCCAGTTCGGGGTCGTCTTCTACGAGACGCACGGCATAGACAGTGCCGTGGGAGCCCGGCCAGCGTTCGTGTTCGCTCCAGATCACCGCCGTGTAAACCGACAGCTTGTAGCTGTCCGCGCAGTCGCGCAGTTCCTGAACTGTGATCTCGCGGTTATCAGCAGTCGGGCCGCTGACAGCTACACGCTTCCAGTAGGAGACAAGGGATCGGGGCATGGGTGAAGCGCTCGGTGGTGGTCGTTGGGCGCCACCTTAGGCAGCCGATCGGCTCCGGCCAATCGCTTTACTTCCGGCTTTCTCCTATTTCCCAAAGATAGGAGAAACAAGGTTTTTTACCGGGCGTTTCGCCGATGATCGCCGCATAGACTGCGGCCCCATGTACTACTCAACCGAAGTTAAAGAAGCCGCCAAACGCCTGTTTCTACGCCGCTGCAAGGCGAAGGAAATTCAGGCACAGCTCAACCTGCCCAATATCCGGATCGTCTATTACTGGATCCGCCAGGGCGGGTGGGAAGACATGCTGTCGGATGAAGAACCGCTGACCGCCGTCAGCCGGCGAATCACCCTGCTCCTGGAGAAGGCCACCAGCCTGACAAAGGACGACCTCAACGAGCTAGACCGGCTGACCACCATCCGGGAACGCCTGCAGAAGCAAGCCGCGAAGCCCTCGCCGGCCCCCCCGCTCGGCGACAACCAGGACGAGCCCCAGGAACCCCGTCAGCGATCGCGTGGCGAGCGGTCCTGCCGTGGTGAGGGGGGCGGCAAGAAGCGGGAGAAAAAGGCCAAGAACGACGTGAGCGACCTCACGGAAGTGGACTTCCTGGATAAGTTCATCTCCAAGATGTACGGCTACCAGAAAGAGTTATTCGCGGCCAAACAGAATCCGCTAACGATGCGGATCCGGAACGTCCTCAAAAGCCGCCAGGTAGGCCTGACCTACTACTTCGCCGGCGAGGCATTCATGGATGCGGTTCTGTCCGGGGATAACCAGGTCTTTCTGTCTGCCAGCCGCGCCCAGTCTGAGATATTCCGTAGCTACATCATCGCCTTTGCTCAAGAGTGGTTCGGCCTGGAGCTGACCGGCAACCCCATAGTCCTCAGCAAAAACGGCAAGCCTTGGGCCGAGCTGCGCTTTCTCAGTACGAACGGGGCGACCGCGCAGGGCTATCACGGCCATGTGTATGTCGATGAATATTTCTGGATCCGCGATTTCGAGAAGCTGAACAACACCGCCAGCGCCATGGGCACCCACTTCAAATGGCGCAAAACCTATTTCTCGACGCCCAGCGCGGTGTCGCATCAGGCTTATCCGTTCTGGAGCGGAGAGAAATTCCGCAACGGCAAGCACAAGGACGCCAAGAAGCCATGGCCCAGTGACGACCAGATCGCAGCGGGCGCGCTATGCCCAGATGGGCATTGGCGCAAGATCATCACCATCCTGGATGCGCTCGCCGGCGGCTGCGATTTGTTCAACCTGGAGCAGCTGCAGCTGGAGTATGACGAGGACAAATTCCAGCAGCTGTTCATGTGCAAATTCATTGACAGCACGCAGAGCGCGTTTTCCCTCAAAGACCTGGAACGCTGCTATTCCGACATGACGCTGTGGGACGACTACGACCCCGAGGCGGATCGCCCCTATGGCAGCAGCCCGGTATGGATCGGCTACGACCCAAGCCGCACCCGCGACGACGCCACTTGCGTGGTCATAGCGCCACCGCTGGAGGCAGGGGCCAAGTTCCGGATCCTGGAGAAGCACAGCTGGCGGGGCCAGTCCTTCAAGTACCAGGCCGAGCAGGTCAAGAAACTTACCGAGCGCTTCAACGTGCAGCACATCGGCATCGACACCACCGGCATCGGCTACGGCGTGTTTGACCTGGTGCGCGACTTCTACCCCCGGGCCGTCTCGATCCATTACAGCCTGGAGACGAAAAACCTCCTGGTACTCAAGGCCCAGGACACGATCCAGGGCAGCCGCATCGAATGGGACGCCGGTTGGACTGACATTGCCCAGGCCTTCCTCACGATCAAGCGCGGCACCACTGGCAGCGGTCAGGTGACCTACAGCGCGTCTCGCACCGACGCCACCGGGCACGCCGATGTTGCCTGGGCGGTCATGCACGCGCTCTACAACGAACCTTTGAACACCAACAGGCGGCGCCGTAGCCGCTACTTAACGAGCGGAACACATGGCCAGACCACGCAAAAAGAACCAGCCCACTCAGCAACAAACCCAACAGCCCACGCGCATGTTCACGTTCGGGGAGCCGGAACAGGTACTGACCGCCAATATCGGGGAATATCTGGGCGTGTTCCCCACAGACGACGGGCGGCTGTACAAGCCGCCGGTGTCGCGCGCCGGCCTGGCCAAGTTGCTGCGGGCCAACGCGCACCACGGCGCTATTCCGAAGTTCAAGCGAAACCTGTTGCTGCGTGAGTTCATCCCGTCAGCGGGCTGCAGCACACACACCATGGGGTGCGCGGCCCTGGATTACATGGTGTTCGGGGAGGCGTACTTCCTGGTCCACTTCAACTTCGCGGACCAGGCCCTGGAGCTTGAGCACTTGCCCGCCATAAACATGCGGGTACGGGTAGACGGCGGCTTTGTGATGCTGCTGCCGAACGGGCATCAGGAGGAGTTCGACCAGGATGAGATTATCCAGATCAAAGATTACGACGTAGAACAGAACATCTACGGGATTCCGGACTACTTGGGCGGCCTGCAGGCGCTGCTGCTCAATGAGGCCGCGACCTTGTTCCGCCGGCGCTACTACAGCAATGGCGCCCATGCCGGTTACATCTTCTACACCAACGACCCGAACCTGTCGGAGGAGGACGAGGACGACCTACGCGCACAGATCAGCGCAAGCAAAGGCGTGGGCAACTTCCGTTCAATGTTCGTGAACATCCCCGGTGGCCAGGAGAACGCAATCAAGATTATCCCGGTCGGCGACTTTCAGGCCCGGGACGAGCTGGAGAAGGTCAAGAACATCACCAGGAACGACATCATCGCCGCCTGGCGCATGAACCCGGCGCTGGCGGGGATTATTCCGGAAAACAGCGGCGGCTTCGGGGATATCGAGAAGATCGACAGGGTTTATACCAGCAACGAGATCAGGCCGATCTGTCAGCTGTTTGACCAGGTGAATGAACACCTGCGGGAGGACCGGAGAATCAACTGGACTGACCCGAAAGAAACAGGAATCACCACCTAAAAACAGGCTATTTGCAGTGAACACCTGGAAATCTGGCGGCATAATGATGGCAAGTAAACACCCTGGGGAGGGACACATGCGGATCTATTGCACGACTTGCGGCCACAAAGGGCGCATCAGCTCACGAGAAGAGGTAACCCGGACTTACGTGAAGCTGTACTGCCAATGTCTGGACGCAGAGTGCGGTCATACCTGGGTATCAACTCTGGCGTTTTCACACACATTGCGCCCATCAGCGCAGCACCTGGACACGCTTCTGGTGGATCGTTTCAAAAGCTTGCCGCCAGACCAACAAAAGGCGCTGTTCGAAATGATGAAAGGTCAGGCTGTAGCTTGAACAGTACCGCCGGCCGCAGCACGGCGGCGTGCTCACCGACTCAAGTAACCGAGTCGTCCGGATACTTGGCCAACTGTTCAATCAATCGCTGCACCTGGTGACGATCGCGGTCCGTCAACTGGCGAAGGCGCCGAATCAACCGGCGCTCATTTTCGCTCAGATCAAACCAGCGAGAATCGACCAGATCCAGACGCTTCTGCTCAGCTACTGCCAATCCCAACATGCGCTAACTCCTTGATATGCATTGTGGAGTTAGCGTTATCGGGGCTGACTAGGTGCACTAGAAGGGAATGCGAACGGACAAAGGTCTACTGGTCAGCGTCATCAAACATCGCTTTTAGGAAACGACGAAGTGCTCGTTGGTCCTGCTCAGGGATTTGACGGTACTGTTCAATAATTTGGGCTTCCTCGGGGCTTATGCTCCCACCAAGCGAACGCTGACCAGTCAGAACATAAACGACGTCGACGCCCAAGCCAGCTACAGCGTTGAGGTAAGCAGAATCTGGGTTCCTTGCGCCGCGCTCGTAGCTTCCTTGAGTGTTGCGATTCACCCCACCAACTTGGGCCAAATCATCTTGTTTCAGGTCCAGACGGACCCTTTCTGCGCGTAGCCGATCCCCAACTGATCCTTCAGCCGCTGATTCATATGCACAACTTTTCAAGCTTTTATCCTTTACAAGACCAATTTCGCGTGCATAATCACCTCGAAAGAACACAAAACAACTCATTACAACAGGAGGCAACACACTATGCCCGCGCCAGTTACACCGGAGCAAGCCCGCGCAGCGCTTGATCGGAAAGGGATGAGTATTGCGGAATTCAGTCGGATTCATAGCTTGAACAAAAATTTGGTCAGCGACCTTCTCAACGGTCGTCGAAAAGGTCGCAGGGGGGAGGCACACCGCGCCGCAGTGCTGCTCGGGATCAAAGACGGCGTGATTTCACAGTAAGGCCACCTCACCTCAAGGACCACTAGAACATGAAAAATCCAGTTCTACGCACTCGCAAGGAAGTAGTCAGCGCAATCATTTGCGCCTACCCGGGAGGCCGCATCCAGGCCGCCGAACAGCTCGGCTTAGGACTCAAGAAGTTCGACAACCACGCATACGAAGCCGCCCGTCCACTGACCGACGTCCAGCTGCGCCAGCTGGAGCTACAGACCGGCACGACCCATCTGCCGGAGTACATCGCGGCACTCTATGGCGGCATGTTCGTTCGTGTGACCGAGAAGGACGACCTGGATACCGTCGAGCTATACGCGATGTCGGTAAACGTCTCGACACGTCGCGGGGCGGTCGACCAGGAGATAGCTCAGGCACTGCAAGACGGTGTGATCACCACCGAAGAAGCCGACACCATCCTGCAGAAACACAACCGGCACATGGCTGCACGCCATGCCGAGGTCCTGGCTGCCATCCAACTGTTCAGCAAACGCAGCGAGGTCGTAGCGTGATGACCACCGACTATCAAGATTTTCTTAAAGCAGCGGCTCTGCGTTTCATTCTCCGCCACCAGTGCGAGCACTTGGGGCACGAGGACACCCTCTGGTATCGAGCGATGCAACACCTGGTACTTAGCTGCGACGCCGACGCAATGCTCGCAAGTAAGGCCGCCAGTCTGGCACTGGTCGAAGCGAGCACTGTACCGGACCGCCAACAGATGGATCTTGCCAAA